>NZ_JACJSE010000022.1 GCF_014698045.1 Aulosira sp. FACHB-615 | reverse complement strand
AATAGTAATATTCCTGACCAACCTACAAACACGAAGCGATCGCGCTTTAACCAGTCGTCTAGTACGTCAAACCACCCTCTTCTACTTGGGGCGCGTCCAACTGCGATGGTCATCGGACTAAAATCCTCTTTTTACTAAAAATTTCAACGCTCTTGAGGAATAAACGTTTTTTTGACAATTCCCGCAGCCTGAAAGCGGCTGATTTTCTGAGAGGTTGCCTTCTAAGTAAGTTGACATTTCTCAGGGTTATGCCATTACACGTACCATTGGCTAGTAACCTAGCTTGTGGTAACTTAATGATCCTTAACTTATCACATTAGTTCGGTTTTTTGCCTGAACTACACAGGGAATTCTGGTATTGATTACAAACCTATTAAATAATATGAATATCAGAAATTTTACAATCTGACACAACTTTTCTCAGAAATATCACAATTATCTTTGAAGGGAGTGGGGAGTTAGCCCGAATTTCTCACGTATGGTTAGCGGGTGTGGAGAGAGAGGGGAGTGTGGGGAGTGGAGGAAACAAGGAAGGGGTGGAAATGAGAGAGAATAACTAATGGCAAGGGAAAAATCACCCTTGACCCTTGACCCTTGACCCTTGACCATTCACAAAGTAGTTCCATGACCGTATCAACAACAATTAACCAAGGCGATTCTAATGGCGATCGCGCTTCTTCGGGCGTGTTACATCAAAAAGTTCTCGGTTCTCGTCGGTTGAGTAACTACTGGTGGGCAACTATTGTAACTTTAGGAGCCACAGGCTTTTTGTTAGCTGGTATATCGAGTTATTTGCACGTCAATTTGCTATTAGTCACCGATCCGACTCAATTAGTGTTCTTACCCCAAGGTTTAGTTATGGGCTTGTATGGCACTGCTGGTGTACTTTTAGCTTTATTCCTGTGGTTGATGATTTTATTAGATGTGGGCGGTGGTTACAACGAGTTTAACCACGAAACTGACACCGTTAAAATTTTTCGCTGGGGGTTCCCTGGCAAAAACCGCCGCATTGAAATTTCTGCCCGCATTCGTGATGTCCAATCTGTAAGATTAGACATTAAAGAAGGTTTAAATCCTAAGCGTGCAGTTTACCTCAGAATTAAGGGACGGCGCGATGTTCCTTTAACAAGAGTCGGTCAACCCCTGTCTTTGACAGAAATAGAAACCAAAGGTGCAGAATTAGCCCGCTTTTTGCAAGTCCCCTTGGAAGGACTTTAATTAAGTAAAAAGTAGAAAGGCAAAAGTTAAAAGAAAATAATCTTTTGCCCTTCGGGTTCGCCATTTGCTTTATGCCGGGAAACCCGTCCACCGCAATGGCTTACTTTTTACCTTTACCTTTTAACTTTATTCACTTGAGAGGCTAAGATACTCTGGTTGAGTCAGTACCTGAAAATGCGGTTAAAAGTTACAAAATTTTTAGTTACCTTTTTGATGGTCGCTGCTTTAATGTTGGGAGGATGTTCTACACAGCAAGTTAGCTCTAGCACTTCTTCTCCAACAGGAACAGCTACCGAAACTAGTAATACAACTACTGAAGCAACGCCTGTACCTGAAACAACAAGTGAGAGTATTCCCGGAATGAGTAATTTACCAAGGCTTGAAGGTAAAGCTACTGTAGTGATGACGGTGAAAGGTTCACCCATCACTATCGAAGTAGATGGTACAAATGCGCCGATTACCGCAGGTAATTTTGTCGATTTAGTCCAAAAAGGTGTTTACGATGGGTTGGCATTCCATCGAGTGGTACGTGATCCGCAGCCGTTTGTTGTTCAAGGCGGTGATCCCCAAGGGAAAGACCCGAAATTTCCTGCTGATAGATTGGGAACAGGCGGTTATATTGACCCGAAATCTGGCAATGAACGCTATATACCTTTAGAAATCAAACCCAAGGGTGAAGCTGCCCCAATTTACAGTAAAACCTTTGAAATGGCAGGTGTAAAGACAGTACCAGAGTTAAGCCATAAACAAGGTGCGATCGCAATGGCGCGATCGCAAATGCCAGATTCAGCTTCTTCGCAGTTTTATTTTGCTTTAGCTGATTTGGGTTTCTTGGATGGTAACTACGCTGTATTTGGCTATGTCACCCAAGGCTTTGATGTCGTCAACAAAATTCAACAAGGCGATCGCATTGATTCTGCGAAAGTTACCCAAGGTGCAGAAAACCTGAAAGTTCCTCAATGAAGAGTGCTGAGTGCTGAGTGCTGAGTGCTGAGTAAGAAAAAGAGTACTCAGTAAAGTCAAGAACTTGCAATACTTCAGATCCCCGACTTCTTTGAGAAGTCGGGGATCTTGTTCTCTCCCACTCCCTGGGTACTGAGCGCAGTCGAAGTACACTCCCCATTCCCAACTCCCTAATTTCTGAAACCACCTTGGCATTTCAGCAAATTTAATAGTATATAATGATAGATTGTGTCGAATCGTCAAATTAAAGCCAGCAAATGCCTAAACTAAAAACCCGTAAAGCAGCCGCAAAACGGTTCCGCGCTACTGGTAGCGGTAAAATCGTCCGCCGCAAAGCGTTCAAAAACCACTTGTTAGAACATAAAACCACTAACAAAAAACGTAAATTTTCCAAAATGGCCATCGTCAACGAGCGCGACGAAGAAAACGTACGCTTGATGCTTCCTTATTTGTAGAGTAAATTTTTTAGGAATTAGAACATGACACGGGTAAAACGCGGTAACGTAGCTCGTAAACGCCGCAATAAAATTCTCAAATTAGCTAAAGGTTTTCGCGGTTCACACTCAACTCTGTTTAGAACTGCTAACCAGCAAGTAATGAAGGCACTACGTAGTGCCTACCGCGATCGCAAAAAACGCAAGCGTGATTTCCGCCGTTTGTGGATTACTCGGATTAACGCGGCTGCTAGACAACATGGTTTAAGCTACAGTCAGTTGATTGGCAACTTGAAAAAAGCTGATATCCAACTCAACCGCAAGATGTTGGCACAATTAGCAGTTTTAGATCCTACCAGCTTCGGCAAAATTGCTGAATTAGCAGCCAGTCAAGCGAAATAAAGGTGCTAACGGATGAATAACCTTTGAAGGATGAAGTATGAAGTATGAAGGTTGAAACTTACCCCCAAAATCAATCAAGGGGTTTGCACAAATTTGGCTCGTTGCTGAAAAAATTAATCAAGCAACAAGTCTGTTTTTCATCCTTTATCCTTTATCCTTTATCCTTGAATCGGTTATATATGGGGTTATTTAGCGGAATTTTGGTGATTTTCTGCTGTTTATTGTTAGTCACAGGTTTACCTGCATCTGCCGCAGAAATGCCAGAAATTCAACGGCGGGGCTATTTTAAAATTGCCGTTAAAGATAATTTGCCTCCCTTGGGATTTAGGGACGCTAACGGCAATCTTCAAGGCTTGGAAATTGATTTGGCGCAACGTTTAGCCGCCGATTTGCTAGGGAAAGCCGAAGCGGTGAAATTACAGCCTGTAGCAAATCGCGATCGCTTATCTGTAGTCTTAAAGCATCAAGTTGATTTTGCTATTGCTAGAGTCACGGCTACTGAGGCACGTTCCCGGTTAGTAAGTTTCAGTGTGCCTTATTATTTGGATGGCACGTACTTGATTACTAAAGATACTTCTGTAAAAGAAATTCAAGATTTAGCTAACCGTAAAATAGCTGTCCTCAACAATTCTGATGCGATCGCTCAAGTACGTTATTATCTCCCCAAGGCTGAGTTAGTGGGAGTCCAATCTTACCAAGAAGGGCAAGAAAAGTTAGAAAATAATACAGCCACAGCCTTCGCCGCCGATGCAAGTGTTCTGAGTGGTTGGATCAAACAATCTCCCCAATATCGCCTGCTACCAACCAAGCTATCGACAGCACCTTTATCTGTGGTGATGCCCAAGGGTGTACAATACGACGAATTGCGACGAAATGTAAATGAAGCGATCGCCCGTTACACAGTTAAAGGTTGGCTGAAGCAACGCGCCCAATATTGGGGACTACCTTAAAAGAGATATTGTACTTTTGCCTTTTAACTTTTAACTTTAGGACTTACGCAACGCCGATAATGTCATTGCGACCGAAACGAAGTGTAGGGAAGCAATCTCAGCGTCAGGGGAGATTACTTCGCTATCGCTCGTAATGACGGAGTTACGTTACTTTTGCGTAAGTCCTGAACTTTTAACTTCTCTAAGATTGATAATAGATAGAGAAAGTAGTTTTAATATTTGTCTTAGCAGGCGATGGATAATAATCTAGCTGTTGTTTACCTCTCGATTGTGGTGGCAATTCTGACATTCGCGGTTGTGAGTGTTTTTCGGCAAATTCTCAAAACTCGCAGGTTGGAAAGTGCATTTTCCAAACTGCGAAAAAAACTGGAGAAAGAAAAAGGTACAACTCAGGAATATTACGAGTTAGCCTGTATCTATTCTGAAAAAAAATTGTACGTGCAAGCGATCGCGTTATTTCAAAAGGCTCTCAAAGCTGCTGAAGAAGAAGGGGAAGAAGCAACTGCTCCTATTTATAATGGGCTTGGTTACGCTTACTTTGCTCAAGAACAATATGACTTAGCAATTCGCCAATACAAAGAAGCTTTGAAAATTAAACCCGATTATGTAGTAGCTTTAAATAACATCGGTCACGCCTATGAGCGCAAAAAATTAAATACTCAGGCGCTACAAAGTTACGAAGAAGCTCTCAAATTAGCTCCTAATAATTCCACCGCTAAACGTCGTGCTGAATCTTTACGCCGTTTAGTTTCTGCATAGTTCAGGATTTCAATAAAAAGAAGGGTAAGGGATTATTTTAAAAGTGGTTAGTTGTGTTTATTGGTACTTATAGATCCCTCCAACCCCCCTTAAAAAGGCTATGGTGTACACACAAATATTCGTGTAGTGCATCTGTCCCGCCTCGGAATGAATTCCGAGTCTCATAGCAAAAGTCATCTGAAGATGACTCACCTAAAAATGTCTTATAGTCCACTTGAGTGGACTTTGGCTATGAGCCTGGAACTTTAGTTCAAGGCGGGATGCGGTTTCATACGGCAAATTTTCGACTTGTGTGTACACCGTAGCTTAAAAAGGGGGGGCTAAGATTCTTTTAAAGTTAAGAGAATAGTAGGTTGGGTGTAGCGATAGCGTAACCCAACAAAGCCTTGAAAATGTTGGGTTCCGTTCCTCCACCCAACCTACACCAGTCTAAGTTTTTGCCTTAACGGAACTGTATTGCGTTATAGACCCCTTGAATTGTCATTACGAGCGCAGTGATAACGGAGCGAAGTAATCGCATAATCCCGTAATTTTGGCGATTGCTTGTCTACGAGACGCTACGCGAACGCAATGACAGGCTTCCAGAGCGATCGCAAAACCGAAAGCTAGACGACAAAACCAAACTTTGGCTAGGATTTCAAGACTTGTGTGTACACCGTAGCCTTTTTAAGGGGGATTTAGGGGGATCTAAAATGTTTGGCTACCAACAACAGGGCTTTTAAAACATCCTCTCCTACACCCTTACCCCAATCCTTGATTTTTTCTCCCTCTGCGTAACTCATCCGCATCGTCAACTAAGTAGATACCATGAGTACTAGACAAACCTGACTGGTCACTGTATCATGTTTGTATTAACTTGATGGTTGACAAATCAAAGCGGGGGCTAAAAACCCTGGGGATTCGTCAAAATCGCCAGAACCTTGACAACAAAATAATTACAGCGTTTCATATATCTGGTAAGTTGAGAATTAGTCGCAATTATGACGGCTGAAATTGACATCTTTTTGAGATTCGTCAAATTGCTTCCCAAAAACCTTGCTCCGTATCGGTTTCAGTGCGGCGGGGTTTCTAACTACTAATTCCCCTCACGGGGATTGAAACTTACCTTGTCAACTGTTCTTTCTTCTAAGAAGCCGTTTCTAACTACTAATTCCCCTCACGGGGATTGAAACTTAGTATTGGTGAGTTATTTAAAAGAATTGGTATGTTTCTAACTACTAATTCCCCTCACGGGGATTGAAACCTTCTCGATTTCCTCTTCATCTACAAACTTTGACTCGTTTCTAACTACTAATTCCCCTCACGGGGATTGAAACATCTGTTGCGGTCTTAAGCGCGGCGCTTGGTATTGAGTTTCTAACTACTAATTCCCCTCAAGGGGATTGAAACCTTACCAGATGCAACATCCTTATATACATCCTCATCTAGTTTCTAACTACTAATTCCCCTCACGGGGATTGAAACTATCGGATACTGTTCTTTGTTCTTTAAATGAGAAAGTTTCTACTAATTCCCCTCACGGGGATTGAAACATAGTTACATGTTCCACCTGGGTTGGTAGCAAAGGTTTCTAACTACTAATTCCCCTCACGGGGATTGAAACTAGATGACTCCGGGTTTTTATTTACTCTTTCTGAAAGAGTTTCTAAACACTAATTCCCCACAAGGGGATTAAAACAAAAGTGCGATCGCAAAATCTATCGGTTTTATATAAGACTAATATCTGCGCCTACACAAATACATCCAGCAATCAAACCGGATTTATATAGTTCATACTGAGAAATGAATAAATAGAAGTTCTTTGTTTGCTAGTTACAGATGATGAAGAAACTGCGGTTTGCTGTTTTAGCCATTAATATTATTATCTGCCTGAGTATATTTTTTGGACTAATAAGTAAAGTCTCTGCTCAACAACCGCAGATTTTACACCCTTTAACGCCGTTAACAGAAACAGAAATTACCACAGCCGTGGAGGTAGTTAAAAAAGCAAAATCGTTAAGCGACACGGCTATTTTTTCGATTGTGGCTTTAAAAGAACCGGATAAACAGGAAGTTTTAAATTTTACACCCAATCAAGAAGTTCAACGACAAGCTTTTTTAGTAGTATACGAACGTTTACAAAACAAAACCTACGAAGGTATTGTTGACGTAAAACAGCAGTCCCTTAATTCTTGGCAAGAAATAGCCAATGCTCAACCAGCTTTAGGTTATACAGAATGTGCCTTAACATCTCAAATTGTTAAAGCTGATGAAAAATGGCAAAAAGCCATGCAACGAAGGGAAATTAAAGATTTTGATGATGTTAAAGTTAGTTGTTGGGCGGCGGGAATCTTAAGTAAACAGGAAGAATCAACAGGCGATCGCTTGGTGCGTGGATTATCTTATTATCGAGGCGATAACTGGAATTATTACGGTAGTCCCATTGAAGGTGTATTAGCGACAGTTAATTTAAATACAGGTAAAGTCGTCAGTCTAATAGATAGAGGCATCGTACCATTCTCTAAAGAAAAGTGGGACTATGATCTAAAATCTTTGGGTAAATTACTCACACCACCAAAACCGTTAAAATTTTTTCAGCCTTATGGTAAAACCTTCCAAATTAATGGAAATGAAATTAGTTGGCAAGGTTGGAAGTTTCGCTATTTAATGCACCCGCGTGACGGTTTAGTGTTGTATTTAGTAAATTACCAAGATGGGGAAAATCTGCGACGAGTTTTATATCGTGGTAGCCTATCAGAAATGGTAGTCCCTTATGGTGATCCTGATCCTACTTGGTCATTTCGCAATGCTTTTGATGTTGGTGAATATAACTTTGGTGTGTTAGCGAATGCGCTGGAGTTGGGTAAAGATATCCCCAGCAACGGAGTTTTATTAGATGCGATATTTGCCAACGAACAAGGCGAACCTGTGACAATGCCGCGAGTTGTTGGTATTTATGAGCGTGATAATGGTATTCTCTGGAAACATTATGGATATGATACTCAGCGTAATGATGTCCGCCGCAATCGGGAGTTAGTGTTAACTATAACGGCGACAATTGATAATTATGATTACAGCCTGAATTGGATTTTTCACCAAGACGGTACTTTAGAAGTTCAAAACGAATTAAGCGGAATTGTTCTAGCCCAAGGGACAAATTTAGCAACAGAATCTTTTGATAATTCCTATGGACGGTTACTGGCTAAAAATATTTTTGGCGTAAATCATCAACACTTTTTTAATTACCGCCTCGATATGGATGTAGACGGACAGGCAAATTCTGTCACAGAGATGAATGTCAACTCTGTACCAATTAGTGGTAAAAATCCTATAGGAAATGCGATCGCAGTCGAAAACACACCATTAGCCACAGAAAAAGCTGCCGTCCGTGATGTTGATACCAAACATAGCCGAGAATGGATGATTAGCAGCACCGATAAAAAGAATACTCTCGGCGTGGGAACTGCATATATGTTAATGCCAACTGGAAACACCATATTTTTTCCAACTGAAGGTGCAGAAATTCGCAAACGCGCCGAATTTGCTACACATCATTTTTGGGTAACAAAATATAAACCAGATGAACTTTATGCAGGTGGTAATTATCCCAATCAAAGCCAACCAAAAGAAGGTTTACCAAAATATATTTCTGACAATGAATCATTAACAAATGAAGACATCGTAGTTTGGTACACAATGGGAATGACACACGTACCCCGTCCTGAAGATTGGCCTGTAATGCCTGTTCATCGCGTTGGTTTCAAGTTATTTCCACGCGGTTTCTTTAGCCGTAATCCTGTGATTAATTTGCCTGAATAACTATCAAATACTCGCAGATCCCCGACTTCTTGAAGAAGTCGGGAATCTAGTTCTTCACGAATGAGGCACAAGATTATGAATCTATACATTCTTATTTTTTATACGGCTTGACTACGCACTAGTCTTAAATGACCATCAGAAGCAATTTTTTCAAAACAAGAATCCATTTCTATAAAAATATCCCAATACTCTTTATGGCATCTTTTTACTAACATCTTCATAAATAAATCTTCTAATTGATTGTTACGCTTGCCTTTCCAAAGTGTATCGCTTAAGGCAACACATATCTCTTCAAAAGAACATTCCATTGTTTGCCATTGAGCATGAGAACGACAGCAACGCGCCAGAGTTGAATCAACTCCATTTTTGATGAGTAAATTCTCACCATCAGCTTCGTGATTGATACCTTTAGCTGTCAATTCCTCTGGATGAATAATTTTACCTGCATCATGAAACGCTACACCCAACCGCAAAAAACTTTCATCAAACTGCACCTGTAATTCATACAATTTTGAGATGAGCAAATCAGCAGCTTCGCCAACTAATTTAACGTGAAGTATCAGTTTTGGTAAAGCTCCCAATTCCTCTAGAAACTGATAAGCTTCATTGACTGTTTGAAAGGTTTTGCTTTGATGACTCATGTAAAATTACTCATCATTATTATTAAATAGGTATAAGGACTAAGTTAAATTTAACTTGAGATTGGCGGGTTTCGACTTCGCTCAACCCTCTTTTAGTGCAAGATTTGAAATGATGTAATATCAAATACTCTGGTTCTTTAAAGATAGCGATCGCACTTCTCATGCCAAAATATATGTAGAAATATTAAGAATACTTGCCCAGAGTTTATGAATAAATATTAAATAACAGCTTTATCTTGCTAACAAGATTTGCATAAGACTAAGAATTATTTCCTTAAACAATATATATGTTGTTTAACTTAAAAGCTAAAATCTAATCATCACAAAGGTTTCAGCGATTCTGACACCAATCAACTAGTAAATAGTCCTATTTCTTCCACGCTACAAGTTTTGGGACAATCAAAGACTAATAATTTCGCAATCATAGTCCACCTCTGATTTTGTTCACAAGGGAGAACGCCTGATGAAATTGGCTTACTGGATGTACGCAGGCCCAGCCCACATTGGTACTTTGCGAGTCGCTACTTCGTTTAAAAACGTTCATGCGATTATGCACGCTCCCCTCGGAGATGATTATTTTAACGTTATGCGTTCCATGCTCTCACGGGAGCGAGATTTTACCCCAGTGACAGCCAGTGTTGTAGATCGCCACGTATTAGCACGCGGTTCGCAAGAGAAGGTGGTTGACAATATTACCCGCAAAGATGCAGAGGAACACCCCGATTTGATTGTGTTAACTCCGACTTGCACCTCTAGCATTTTGCAAGAAGACTTACAAAACTTCGTCGAACGGGCGCAGCTAGAAGCCAAAGGCGATGTCATGTTGGCGGATGTGAACCATTATCGCGTCAATGAATTGCAAGCAGGCGATCGCACTCTACATCAAATCGTTCAATACTATATTGAAAAAGCCCGCAAAAAAGGCGAACTACCGACAACCAAAACCGAAAAGCCATCAGTTAACATCATCGGTATTTCTACCCTGGGTTTTCACAACAACCACGACTGTACAGAACTGAAAAAACTCATGGGTGATTTGGGAATTGAGGTGAACGCCGTCATTCCCGAAGGTGCTTCTGTTCATGAATTAAAGAATTTGCCCAAGGCTTGGTTTAACTTGGTTCCTTACCGGGAACTAGGTGTAATGACAGCTAATTACTTACAAGCAGAATTCGGAACACCTTGCGTAGATATTACCCCAATGGGTGTGGTAGAAACTGCCCGTTGCATCCGCAAAATTCAACAGGTAATTAACGAACAAGGCGCAAATGTTGACTATGAAGAATATATCAACGAGCAAACCTTGTATGTTTCCCAAGCGGCTTGGTTTTCCCGTTCGATTGACTGTCAGAATTTAACTGGTAAAAAAGCTGTGGTATTTGGCGACAACACCCACGCCGCCGCCCTTACCAAAATTCTCTCACGAGAAATGGGGATTCATGTAGTTTGGGCAGGAACTTACTGCAAATATGATGCTGACTGGTTCCGCGAACAGGTAAGCGAATATTGCGACGAAGTACTGATTACTGATGATCATGGCGCAATTGGGGATGCGATCGCTCGTGTCGAACCCTCAGCCATTTTCGGTACGCAAATGGAACGCCACGTCGGGAAACGCTTAGATATTCCTTGCGGTGTGATTGCTGCACCAATTCACGTCCAAAACTTCCCCATTGGTTACAAACCATTTTTAGGCTACGAAGGTACAAATCAAATCACAGATTTAATCTACAATTCCTTTACTTTAGGAATGGAAGACCATTTATTAGAAATATTTGGTGGACACGATACTAAAGAAGTAATTACGAAAGGAATTTCTGCCGAATCTGATTTGAATTGGACAAAAGATGGTTTAGCAGAATTAAATAAAATACCGGGATTTGTGCGCGGTAAAGTCAAGCGAAATACTGAAAAATTTGCCCGCGATCGCGGTTTCAAAGATATCAATGCTGAGGTGCTATACGCTGCTAAAGAAGCTGTCGGGGCTTAGTTTTACAGTTAACTGTTAGCTTGAACTCGATTGATGATGTAAGAGCATTTATAGACAAAAATGCTCTTACTAAGGACTTATACCATTTTGGATTTTAGATTTTGGATTTTGGATTGGGAAATTGCTGACTGGTGAGCTTTTCAGTAACCCATTTGTCGCAATCATTTTTCAAATTGGTATTACCCATAAAAACGAAAAATCAAGGGTTTTGGCAAGGGTGTAGGGGTGTATGTATCTAAAACCCTTACGCCACACACCCTTACACCCAATCTTCACAGACAATCTTGGTGCGTAAGTCCTGTTACTATCAATTTTTTTCTAAAAGTAGCGATTTTTTGAAATACTCTAAAGTAATTTAGTCAAATATTAAAGATATTTTAAAGTTAGTATATTAGCTGCGTAATTGCACTCAACTTTTGAAAAAAGACGTGATTTTTGAGTCCAATTAACCACATAATATAAGCATAGCCTAGTCAAAAATAGATCATTTAATCGAAGGAACTTCAATGACTCAACGTATCACTCGTGCGGTTAATTCAATAGTGAAAAAATTTTCACGCAGAAATGCTCTTTTGTGGCTAGGAGGTAGCGGATTAGGTACTGCTATAGTTGCAGCAGGAACCCAAAAGGAAGTAGTCGCGCAAGGTAACAGAAATAGAGATGTGACGTTGCTGAATCCACCAACGTTATATAACGCACCTCAAAATGGCTATAGTCACATAGCGATTACACCACCAAGAACAAGAACCGTGTATATTTCTGGCCAATTTGGTTCAGATTTACAAGGTAATGTAATCTCCAATGATTATGAAGAACAATTAGTCAAAGCTTTTCAAAATCTGCGCTTTGCCTTAAATGCGGCTGGTGCAAGACCGCAAGATGTAGTCAAAACAACTGTTTTGATAGTAAATCACACCCAAGAAAAATTAATTCCGTTAGGACGCGAAATTGGTAATTTGTGGGGGAATAAACCACCCGCAAACACACTCATTCCTGTTCCTCGATTGGCGCTTGATGAGATGTTGTTTGAAATTGATGCTTATGCTGTGATTCCAGAATCAGGTAATAATGGCTGGTATTAATTTCTAGATAATTTTAATTGCTACGTATGAACTTGTAGAGGTGAACACCTGTTCACCCCTACAAGTTTTTGTATGTATATCGAAATTTTGGAGAATGGGTATAGTAAATAACATTTTACATTTGCGAAGTTTAAAATTACAATGTAGTATATATATTACAGATGTTAAAAACTTATTAGCTCAATCACGGTGTGTTCTGGGCAATTTTATACATCAGTACACAAGTGGAACTGCTAAATGTTTTTATTCAATCTGCGTCAGGGGCGAAAACTTCCCCAGTTATCTATGCAAATTACTATGTGGAAAACTTTTTATATCAAACCTCACGAAATCGGTATTCTATATCACCGTAGTGATTTTAAGAAAATTTTGCAGCCCGGTACTTACACTTATTTTGGTAAGCATTGGCAAGTTAAAACCTATGACCTCAATCAACCAGAGGCGAAGATTGATAACTTAGAACTATTGTTGCGAAATCACAGTTCTGAGTTACAGGAACATCTCATAGTCGTGAGAACTGGTTTTGGTCAAGCGGCTTTAGTCCACTGGGGACAAACTTGGGTGAGTATTCCGCCAAACCAACTCCGGGCTTTTTGGCGTGGTTTTATTGAGGTAGAAACTCATCTATTTAACTTGAATCAAAGTTTAGTTTTAGCTGCGGAGTTTGTTCAACAATTACGCGGAATTGCGTTGAATGGAATCAAGAAATTTCTCATTTCTGAGTATGAGATTGGTTTGCTGTATGTACAGAATAACTTTGTACAGCCGCTAGAACCTGGGGAGTATGCTTTCTGGGCTGTTGATAGAGATGTGACAGTGCGGACTCTCAGCCGGATTTTGCCAAATCCTGATTTTCCTTTAGAGGATGTGCTAATTGAGCGACATCCTGAGTTTGTGGCGGCTTATTGTGAGGTAGTACAATTACAAAATCAACAAGTAGCGATCGCACGTTATCAAGGTAAAGTAATTGCTATCCTCAAACCATGTAGCCGCAAACTATTTTGGCAAGGTGTAGAAATAGAAGTAGTTGACATCAACACCGAGGCAACATTACCACCACGTTTAATTGCTGAATTAGTTTCGGGTTTACCAGAAACTCTGGCTTTGAGTCGCAACTTCTTGCATATTTGCGAAGTACCTGCACAACACCTGGGGTTACTGTATATCAATCAAGAGTTTCAAACTCAACTGCAACCGGGAATGCACGTCTGGTGGCTATTTGGGCGTTCTTTGCAAACCGAAGTTTTTGACCTGCGTCAGCAAACTCTAGAAGTTTCTGGCCAAGACATTTTGTCTAAAGACAAAGTACCATTGCGCTTGAATTTAACGGCTGGTTTTCGCATCATCGACCCTCTGAGAGCCAAAAATGGCTTGTCAGATATTGTTGGTTACTTGTATAAAGAAGCTCAGTTTGCTTTGCGTGGCGCAGTTGGTGAAAGAACCTTAGATGCTTTACTAGAAGATAAAGGCGCAATTGACAGAAGTATTTCTGAATATATCCGTCAAAAAACCGCCGACTATGGAATTGAAGTTGATTCAGTAGGGGTCAAAGATATTATTCTGCCTGGAGAAATTAAAACTATCTTGAGCAAAGTAGTAGAAGCGGAAAAAGCCGCCCAAGCTAACGTAGTGCGTCGGCGTGAAGAAACTGCTGCAACTCGCAGTATGTTAAATACCGCCAGAGTTATGGAAGATAACCCGGTTGCATTGCGGTTGAAAGAATTAGAAATACTAGAGCGAATTGCCGAGAAAATTGAAAAAATTCAAGTTAATGGTAGCTTGGATAGTATCTTGACTGAATTGATTCGGATTAATCGGCCATAATATCCTGTAGGACTTACCCATAAAAACGAAAAATCAAGGGTTTTGGCGAGGGTATAGGGGTGTATGTATCTAAAACCCTTACACCCAATCTTCATAGACAATCTTGGTGCGTAAGTCCTGTTACGTATAAAACACTCGCATCTTTTTTAATGTACTTTTTGTCCTAAATATTGGTTATTTTATTTGACATAAATCTAATTATTAAACTTTCAATAAAGAAAATATATTTTTTTCATGAAGTTCATCTTTTTTTCATAAAACCTATTGACTATATTTAGAAAAATTCTTAAAAGAATAACAGTTAGGCTAACTTAACAAAGTGAGGAACCACAGGTTTTCGGCAAAATTTCTCTTCTAGCTTACTTTCCTATACTCATCAAGCAATTTTGTGAAACTAATACCAGCGTTACACCAAACTATAGGAAAGTTGGCCAAATTATTCAGTCTTACTAGTTCATAGTTGATTTTGTTTAGGTGTTTACCAGAAACTGCTGTTTATTGAGGCAAACAACAGCTATGCTGGCTAAATATTTTGTCAGGTTTATAAACTACTACTGCTCAATGCTTTGCGCTCACAATTGGGGAGCGCAGTTTTTAACACAATTTTTCTCTACAGGTAGAATAGTTACTACTAGAAATACTTGTAATTTGACGATTTTAGTAGCAGCTATTTACATACAGCACTTTTGAAGTAAGTGAGGTACACCATGAGTATTAAGTAATGAGTAATCAGTAAATTTCTGACTCATTACTCATTATTCATTACTCATTACTTTTCTCAATCAGTTGCTGTACCTCATAAACATCGAATCTGCTGTATAAATCTAGATTGTCCCAACAAATGCAATATGAAAAATTCCCCTGATTATTCGTAAATTCAAGGGGCAAACATTCAACGTCGGCTAAAAGTTTTCATTTTCCATCAGTCAGAAGTCAGTCTTCTCAATCAACAGGTTTTCAAGAGTAAATTTATCCCTTCATCATTGCCAGATTCTGACTTCACATCGAATAAGCAATTGTCAACAATAACTGGTAGTAATTATGTCAAACTATTCTAGCAAATACCAAGGTTTGGAAAATTACGATCTGCAAGATAGTAAGTTTTTGACACCTTTTCAAAGAAAAGCTTTGTTGAAAAATTTGCAAAGTAATTTACAGCCAGAATATCTCCGCAGAATTGAAATTATGTTGCTGGCGGATATGGGTAAATCTCAAACTCAAATATGTGAGATTGTGGGTTGTTCTCAAGAAATGGCACGTTACTGGATTGGTATAGCAGAAGCAGGTTTAGCGCATAAATGGAATGAGCGACCAATTGGGAGACCAAAAATTGTGAATGCTCAATATATTGACAGATTGAAAGAATTGGTAAGTCATAGTCCGCGTGATTATGGCTACGCATTTACTTATTGGACAGCCCAATGGTTAAGCAAACATTTAGCAAATGAATTGGGTATTTCGATTAGCGATCGCCATGTCAATCGTCTACTCAAACAAATGGGACTTTCGACTAAACCAAAAAGTTCCAACCAACAAAAAACAGAAGAGACAAAAGATAACAATATTACCATTGGTGACTTGCAAACTCACAGTGAGCCGACTTTTCCTTGGTCATTTAATTTAATGCAGACGAATCAATAAGGTTCATTTAAGGTGATGAAGGTCTATCTATTAGACAAAGACTAAGATTTGGGGGATTCTCCACGCCACATGCTTCAAGTCGGCAAAGCCGCCCAACGCAGTGGCTCCCCAAGCCCCCGATTGGGGGACGGTTGCGTCCCCCAAACCCCCTCCAAAATCATTTTTTCGTTTTTTGTTTATTCATTATTTGTGGGTTTAGTTGTGATTTAGTTTTGTTATTTGAACCGTATTGGGGCTGGAGGCTAGTACAGGTCGGCGTAAATAAATAGACCAGAAGGAATTGCTAAAAGGCTTGTAGTATTGTTGTTCTTTCTTTTCCTTTTGCCTTTTTACTTTTGCCTTGTTGTACTAGTTTGTTATTTATACTAAGTTGCTTTCAGAAATAGCATTCCCATTCCCTAGCTTCACCCACAGCAGGGACGTTGTATATAACGTCTCTACAAATACGACTTGCTATTAATTTCTGGAGATTAGTAAATGCCATTAGGATTTTCTCAAGAACAGTTAGCACAACAAATTACTCATACTTTGGGCGAGACATTATCTAGTCAAGATATGGAAAGATGCTTGACGGAAGTGCAAATTGTCGAACCACCTGTTGCTAAACAATTTTGGCAAGCAACAACGGCAAATCCGGGGATTTATATTATTGTCGCCGGGAAAGTGAGACTGTTGGATAATGCCAATAACTTAATCACTACCCTGACAACTGGGGGTGCATTTGGTGAATCAACGTTGTTTCCTGAAGAAGAGTTTTGTTCTTACGTGGCGAGGGCTTCTGTTAACCTGAAATTGGGCTATTTACCGGAAGCACTGTTGCAGGCGATGATGCAAAAATATTCTAGTATGAGCGATCGCCTGCAAAAAAGAGCAGAACTTTGGAATTTACTCTTATTATGTTGCCAAAGTGCGCCCATTACCCTCAATGGCTCTGTGGAAGAGATGCTTCAGGCTTTATCTCTCTTCCGGCGACACAATTTAGATACTGGCGCACCTCCAGCCAAATTATTTCAAGATACTAGACTTTGGCTATTGCGTCGCGGCAAATTACTCCACGCTGACGGACGGATATTAACATCCGGCAACATCTATATATATCCCCAAGAAGGCAGTTGGCAAGCTACACAACCAACTATTGTCTATAGTCTACATAATGCTGATTGGCAAACGGCGGTGGCGTATTGGCCGCAGTTGGCTGATTTGGCGGGAGTGGGGAGTGGAGAGGTAGGCAGGGGGCAGTGGTTCGGCTTCGCTCACCAACCGGGTGCAGAGGGTAGGGGGGAAGATATTGTTCCTCATCTCCCTGTACCGCATCCATCACCGAAGCCCAAGAAACTGCGTCAAGCTTATTTTCCTAACCCGACGGTGAGGGCAACTCATGTGTGGGGAAGATTGACGAAGCGGTATCCCTTTTTTGAACAACAAAGTGCCGCAGATTGTGGTGCAGCTTGCTTGGTGATGGTGAGTCGCTATTGGGGTAAGCGTTTAAGTATTAATCGACTGCGAGAGTTAGCGAATGTAAGTCGTGGTGGTGCTTCTTTGAGAGGTTTGACAGCCGCCGCCGAGAGTGTGGGCTTTGCGACTCGTCCGGTGAAAGCGAGTTTGGATAAATTAGCACAACAAACCCTACCTGCGATCGCTCATTGGGAAGGTAAACATTATGTCGTTGTTTATGAAATTACCAAAAAAAGGGTAATTATTGGTGATCCGGCGATCGGGCAACGCAATCTGACAGTCAGTGAATTTAAAGCTGGGTGGACTGGTTACGCCTTATTACTCCAACCCACCACCTTACTCAAAGAAGCTGAAGAAGAAAATCTGCAATTTTGGCAGTTTTTTGATTTAGTTAAACCCCATTGGCGCGTGCTGTTAGAAGTGTTCATTGCTTCGGTATTTATTCAAGTATTTGGATTAGTGACACCTTTATTTACGCAACTACTTTTAGATAGAGTCATTGTTCAAGGAAGCAGCCTGACATTAAATGCTGTGGGTTTAGGATTGTTAATTTTTGGATTATTCCGCGTCGCTATTAATGGACTGCGACAATATCTTTTAGACCACACAGCAAATCGCATTAGCTTATCTTTATTGGTAGGTTTTATCAAACATACCTTTCGTTTACCTCTGGCATTTTTTGAATCACGTTACGTTGGTGATATTGTTTCGCGTGTCCAAGAAAATCAAAAAATTCAGCGTTTTTTGACTGGGGAAGCTTTATCAATCACTTTAGATTTACTGACAGTATTTATTTATGTCGGGTTGATGTTTTGGTACAGCCCATCAATGGCGTTACTTAGCTTATGTATTGTCCCGCCGTTTATGCTGTTGGCGCTGGTGGCTACACCATTTCTCCGCCGCATTAGCCGTGAAGTATTTACCGCCACTGCCAGCGAAAACAGTTATTTAATTCAATCTCTCACGGGGATTCGTTCAATTCGGTCGATGTCCATTGAGCAAACAGTTCGTTGGCATTGGGAAGAACTGTTGAATAATTTGATTAAAAAGACATTTAGTGGGCAAATTGTCGGTAATCAACTGCAAATTTTTAGTGCCACAATTGAAACCGTGGTCAGTACAGGATTACTGTGGTTTGGGGCATCATTAGTAATTCAAAATCAACTAACAATTGGACAATTAGTGGCTTTTAATATGCTTTTGGGTAATATTATTCGCCCTTTTCAAAGATTGGTGGTGTTGTGGAATCAAGTACAGGAAGTAATGATTGCGACTGAGCGCATTAATGATGTTTTAGAAGCCGAACCAGAAGAAGATTTACAACACCATCCCCGGCAGACTTTACCCAGATTGCAAGGACATATTAAGTTTGAAAATGTCACCTTTCGCTATCATCCAGACAGTGATATTAATGTCTTAGAAAATCTGAGTTTTGAAATTAACCCCCAACAAACCGTAGCTGTAGTAGGGCGGAGTGGTTCGGGCAAAACCACCTTATCTAAATTGATTTTGGGGCTATATCCGCCGACAGATGGTAAAGTTTTAATTGACGCTCACGATGTGACTAGTATATCTTTGCGATCGCTGCGTTCTCAAATTGGCGTTGTTGACCAAGACACCTTTTTATTTGGCGGCACAATCCGCGAAAATATCAGCATTGCTCACCCCGAAGCTCACTTAGAAGAAATTATCCAAGCGGCGCGTTTAGCAGGTGCAGATGACTTTATTAAACAGTTACCAATGGGTTACGAAACTCAAATTGGTGAAGGTGGCGGAATGTTATCTGGTGGACAGCGACAAAGAATTGCGATCGCCCGTGCTTTACTCGGCAATCCGCGTTTATTATTATTAGATGAAGCCACCAGTCACCTCGACGCTGAATCTGAACGCATCATTCAAAATAACCTGACAACCATCCTCAAAGGACGCACCAGTTTAATCATTGCTCATCGCCTTTCCACCGTGCGTCACGCAGACTTAATTCTGGTATTAGATCGCGGCTTATTAGTTGAAAGTGGCACTCATGACGAATTAATTGCCAGAAAAGGTCATTATTTTTATCTCAACCAGCAACAACTGGCGCAAACATAGGACTTATTTCGTATTCAGTGAAAGACTGATCATTAAGTCTGTAAGGGTTTAGGGGTGTATGGTAATACTGTTCAGTTAAGAGAATAGTAGGTTGGGTGTAGCGATAGCGTAACCCAACAAAGTCTTGAAAATGTTGGGTTCCGTTCCTCCACCCAACCTACACCTGTTCCCTGTTCCCTGTTAAGCGTCAATCTAAGTACGTAAATCCTGACCTTTATTAAGTCAATACGGTTCAGTTAGTAATTTTTTCTTCTCTTCGCGCTCTTTGCGCTCTTTGCGGTTCGTTAAAAAAAATGACTTTAACAAAGAGTTTTAGTCTTAACTGAACTGTATTGCTTTATCATTCCAAAAACAAATTGAGTATCTGGGAAATTTGCACATGAATAGAAAACTGTTGAATTACCTATGCCAAATTCTTATCCCGATTTCTCATCCACACTTACTCAACCAAAGCAGGATGAACTTCGCCAGTTTGATAACTCTGATGTAGTTGTCGATGAATCAATCAAGACAACTGAAATTAATGATTGGTATTACGGTACAGAAGAACTGCTAGATGCCTTACCCAAGCTCTGGACACGTTCAATGCTGTACCTGCTAGTCGCCTTTGCTGCTATTGTGATCCCTTGGACAATGCTCGCTAAAGTAGACGAAACAGGCTCTGCTAGAGGGCGTTTAGAACCCAAAGGTGCAACGCAAAAATTGGGCGTTCCGGTTACAGGTGCAGTCAAAGCCGTCAATGTCCAAGAAGGCGCGACGGTGAAAGCTGGACAGGTTTTGATGCAGTTAGATTCGGATGTTTTGCAAACAGATTTGCAACAAACACAAACAAAGTTAGAAGGGTTAAACACTCGGCTATCACAGTTGGAATTACTCAAAAATCAACTGATGCTGGCGATTAATATTCAAGAACAACAAAACCAAGCTCAAGCTTTAGAAAAAGTTGCCCAAGTTAACCAAGCACAACAAAATTTAGATGCCAAAATCAGCAGTTATAACCTGCAAAGATTAGAAAAACTCGCCACTGTTGAACAGGCTAGACAGAAAATTAATTCCACACGGATTGACCAAAAATTAGCGCATAGTCGTTTTAATCGAGATGTAGCAGAAGTTGACCGCTATCGTCAACTTTTAAACGAAGGTGCGATCGCGCAAGTTAAAGTAGTGGAATTAGAAAAAATTGCCGAAGAAAGTCAACGCTTGCGAGAACAAGCCAGCGCCGAACTCACCCAATCAGAATTAAGTTTAAAGGAGGAAGTTAGCCGCTATCAATCCATCATGAGCCAAGCTTGGGCAGATATTCAGCAAGCAAAACTGCGCCTAGAAGAACAGCAAAGTAGCTATCAAGGCGTAGTGCAAGCCGGAAGACTGGCGCTGCTGAAAAGCCAAGAACAACTCAAAGATATGCAGAACCAAATCACTTCCCTGCAATCGGAAATTTCCCAAACCAAGAGTCAGATTACCTCATTTAAACTGCAACTAGAACAGCGTGTAGTGCGATCGCCAATTGATGGCACAATCTTTGAATTACCAGTCACAAAACCAGGCCCCGTAGTCGAAGCTGGACAAATCGTCGCCCAAATTGCACCTAAGAATAGTGAGTTGATTATCAAAGCCCAAATGCCCAGCCAACAAAGTGGCTTCTTGAAAGTTGGTATGCCTGTCAAAGTCAAATTTGATGCCTATCCCTTCCAGGATTATGGAGTTATTCAAGGGCGCGTTCATTGGATTTCACCAAGCTCGAAAATTCAAACTGATAGTGAAGGCAAAGCCACTATCGAAACCTATGAATTGGATATTGTTTTAGATAAAACCTATATCCAAGCTGGTGATAAACGCATTATATTAACACCAGGTCAAACAGCAAATGCTGAAGTAATTATTCGTCAACGTCGTGTCATCGATTTTATCTTAGATCCATTTAAGAAATTGCAAAAAGGCGGATTAGAACTGTAATTATTATGGCTACTTTGTTTTGAAACGTGAATAAAATTGACAAGGTAGACAAGGAGGACAAAGGAGACAAGGTAGAGAGAGCTATAAAATCATGTATCTTGATTTTTAATAGGGTAGGCTGTGATAGTCTGTCCTAATTTTACTTTTCATTGTATCCGTGATAATTAGATCCCCGACTTCTTTAAGAAGTCGGGGATCTGAATGTTTATGTCTAACATAAAATATTAATTAGCAGGCGAAACTTCCACTAGATAGAGATAAGAAATAATCTTGCCAGCCAACATATATAGATATGAGATTAACTTCAATGCGCCCTACAAAACACTAATCAGAATTAGTGGAGGAATTAATTATGGCAAAGCTGTTAAATATTGCTGTGGAAGACATTATTGACTACATCAAATTGTCTTGTCAAGTTCCTAGTATATTAGATGCGATCGCTACTCAAAAAATTATTGCCGAAACAGTCGAAACACTTGGAATTACTGTCGAAGTTGAAGAACTACAAAAAGCCGCAGATAGTATGCGTGTTGCCAATAAACTCCTCAGAGCAGAAGACACTTGGGCTTGGCTAGAAAGATATCATCTGTCTTTAGATGATTTTGAAGAAATTGCCAAAGCCAACATTTTATCTACAAAATTAGCGAATCATTTATTTGCTGAAAAAGTCGAACCATATTTTTATGCTCGTCAATTTGAATATTATGCCGCCGCAATTTATGAAGTCATTTTTGATGATGAAGACTTAGCATTAGAGATATTTTATGCCCTGCAAGAAGGAGAAATTGGTTTTCAAGAAGTTGCTCGTCAATATATCGAAAACCCTGAAATTCGTCGGGCTGGAGGTTATCAAGGAATCCGCACCCGCGCCGATTTAAGACCAGAAATCGCCGCCGCCGTATTTGCTGCGACTCCACCACAAATTATCAAGCCAATTGTCACACCCAAAGGTGTACATATAATTGCTGTTGAGGAGATTATTCAACCGGAATTAAATGAGCAATTACGTTTGCAAATTATCGGCGAGTTTTTTAGTAATTGGTTACAGCAACAAGTTGCAAATTTAGAAATAGTGGCAAAGTTACCAAATAATTATCCACCATCTCAAAATTTACCAAAACCCGCTTAATTACTCAATTTTTAAATCCCCGCCTTCTTGGAGAAGTCGGGGATTTTTCGAGGACTACTAGGAAAATTATGATAAAGATAAAGGTATATAGATATCCGCAGAATTAGCATTCAAATAAGGGCGTTGTAATTCTACTTGGGATAAGGCAAATTGTTGGAAAATTGCTGTGAGGCGATGGGCGGGTGTATCATTGCCTTGCTCCCAAGCATCCAGTAAACCATTAGCAATAATTTGACAACGATGTGTCCCAAAACTTTCTTGTTCAGCAAATCTGCGGTTTGGTTCTTCCGCGATCGCTAACCCCGGTGCCATAAACTTAGTAAATAAAGGGACTTCCGGCTGAAAATAAGACTGACATTCGACATACACCCTTTCTAACACTGGATGAATTGCCTCATAATCCTTTTTATCAAAGTAAAATACTGCGGAATCGTAACGTTCGTAATCGGAAGGATTGTATAAGGCTTTCAATGAGAAAGGAATCTCTAGAAAATTGAGTTGCGTAGTCAAGGTGTGCATAACTGCAACCGCACCTTCGGGAGTGACATTAAAGTAAACACGCACCAATCTTTCCCGATTTGTCGCCGTTCCAGCGTTCGCCACCGCCATATAAAATCCATTTTGTACCAAATTTTTGGGCATTTTGACCGCAACATACTTACCCACAGTTGTAGATTGATGTTGGGGTAATAGATGACGACTGCGTTCAATATGCAGAGTTAAACCATCTTTCTGGACTGCCAAAGTGTTATCAAGATTTTCTTTGACTACCTGCCAATTGTAATACCAATAGCCATCGCCTTGATTACTTTCGTGCAGGCGATCGTAAAAAGCCACATCAACACCAAGCAAAGTATTATTTTCTAGATTTTTGTTTAAAGCTACAGTGTTAGTTCCTGTATTAGCAGCCAGAGAACTTTTTAAAGAACCATTGTAATAAATGCCATAAAGAAAACTTCGCAATTGCATACTTAAAAATTTCTTTTGTAGCGCCGCAGGTAATTGCTGAAAACGAGAAATTGCTGCTTCTGGCAGTTGCAATGGTTGGTAATCTGGATGCTTAATACAATAAGCAGACTCAATTTCAATCTGAGAAATAATATCTTGTAGTGATGTCTGCAATGACTCAGGAATTTCTGCAAGTTGAGTGGCGATGGAATCTAACATTTGCATAAAAGCTTACCTGTGATTTCAGAATTCAGGAGTTAGGAAGCAGTTTTGATGAAAAAATTTACAACCATGAATCAAAGAGGTATTTAACCTACTCCCAACTCCCTTTATTTCTCTATAGATGGTTAATTCTAATCGGACGCAGTGATATGAAAAATCAAGCGTGTGGAGGAGGGTGTAGATGTTCAAAATCCTTACACCCATTCTTCACCATTAACCTTTGTGCTTAAGTCCTGTCTGATAAACGCTTGACGGTAAGAGTTCTAAAGCTTCAACACCAAAAATTGTTTTTATTGATGCTTGGGGATTACATAGCAAACTCTTAGCAACTTGCAGCATACAAATTCCGATATTACCGAAGGTTTTGTCATGCTGGAGTCCGGCTTGAATGGCGGTAATTAAGGCTAAACCGCAAAACTGCACAACTCTTTCTAAGAAATCTGGACGACGCTGCAAAATTTCTGGGAATTGAGTTAAATAAGTTGACATTAGCGCCGCAATCGAAGGCTGAAGTAATTCTAATGGTGTTGTAGCGAGACGTAATGACTCTTCAATAGCCATCGACTTACTAGTTGTCATACTATACAACCAAAATTGCAAATAGCTGGAAATGAGCATTCCTAAATCATGCGCCGGATCTCCCCAAGCGCCACGTTCCCAGTCAATCAAGCGAATGATACTTTCATCGGAAAAGGAGTTGTTTGCAATTGCGTCTTCCCAACTTAAAGATAAAAGAAGATTGTTCAGCTTCAGGTCATGATGAGTCAGACAATAGCGGGTGTAAGAACGGCTCAATTCTGCGATCGCCTGCCCCAAACTATCGTAACGTTGATATAGGGCAAAAAATTTCAATCCCTCACTGGGAACTAGGCCAAAGATTTCTGGGGTAATTCTATCTAGTCCTAAATTGAGATTCGGATTTTTGAGTTGAGATACTTGCTCAGTTTTTTGCAAGAATGCTTCATATTCTGGATGGTCAATTGTAGCACGATGAAGTGATGCTAAATTTTCGCCCATCACTTTTGCAATCTCAATAGGAAAGACATTCTCTTTGAGATAGAAATCAGCCAAATCTCGATAATTACTCAAATAATTAAAAACAATGATGGAATTTTCGCCATCAAAATGCACTGCTTCTGAACAACAAGCACGAAGATGATTAATTTCTGGAAAAGTTTGTAAGAACTGATGCACTCTCCATTCGTCAGCAAACTCTCCAGCCGTTTTTCCTTCTCGATTTAGGCGCTCTTGTTTCACTAAAAGTTGCCGATTATCTGGTAAAGTCACTAACAAGTTAAAGTTTTTCGCCGGTTTTAACTCAATCTTTGTTAATGATTGTTCTGCTTGATTACAAAGTCCAACTGTAAGCAAGTATTCCAATACATTTTGAGAGCTTAATAAAAATGCCATAGTGTTAGATGTGGAGAGTTTTTGCAAAATTAACGATGATTGCTATAATCACCGTCTCAATTATGATGCAACAATTAAAATAAACTAAACACCGAACGGATAGATTTAGGCTGAGGAATTGTGAAAGATTTTGCTATTGATGAAATACTGTAGATTGCATAAGTGGATAAGATAAAATTCAAGAATGTATAAGCAAAATTCAGAAGTTGCTGCAATTCCGATTCCCCACCATAGATAAATAGAGAATCTAGTTCATTTACTTCAGTCAGGTAGCTGTCTAAGTCAAGAGGACTTAAATCAGTAATGATAATCTTGGCCATTTCATCATTCCCAGAATAGATATAGTTGACTCTCTTGGATTTGATTTTTATCTTCCAATCCATGAGAGCCATCTAGCAGAGTAGTAAACAAAAAACTTATTAGTAATTAGACTTACTAAATGATTTAGCTAGGCTATAAATATGCTGAATAGCATAGACATTCACAAATCCTTCAATCAGTTTATTAAATACACTGATATAAGAATCAGAGCCATAACCGTAGTCATAAGAATTAGAGTTATTTCCCCCGTATGCAGTACTCATGTCAACATCACTCAAATCATTAAGAAAGCTTTCAGAATCGTGGAAGAGTTGATAACCAGCAACATTTAGTTCTGAAAGAGTGATATTAGCCATAATTTTGTCCTCAAAGACTTGGTTGGAATCAGGTTTATTTTTAGGTAATGAAGCTGAATTGCACTTCATTTTTAAATTTAGATTACCGAGTTTCGACACTTAGACAAGCTCAGTAACCACTTTGCTCAATCCTCTTATAATCAGATTGTTGAGCATTGAATGGAGTCGGGAGCATCCCACTTTTTTAATACGTCATTGCGAGCGCAAAGAAGTGGAGTGAAGCAATCGCAAAATCCCTCACTAAGAACGAGTCCATGCGATTGCTTCGTCGTGCCTCCTCGCAATGACAGGATTATTATTTTGCTGAGTAATAAAAACTGGGATGCACCCAATGGAGTCGAAATGCGTCTTCTAAATAATTTTTTCCTAGAGTGCTGACTTAGGTCAATTCTCTGTGATGCTGCACTTAATATTAAGTTGGAGAAATTCAGCCTGCATACTCTACATCAAAGTTGTATAGTGTCGAATGCAGACTGATTTATGGCATCATTGACAGAGAATTATTATTGCACTACAAAGCTATTAGTAGTAGCCGCCGTCCTTAGAACTAAAAGATTTAGCTATGCCAAAAATATGTTGAATAGCATAAACATCAACAAATCCTTCGATTAGTTTGTTGAATCCATAGAAGTCACTAACGTAGCTACCATCAGCACCCTGTGTAGCAATCGCATCAACATCGCTGAGGTCGTTCAAAAAGCTTTCAGAATCTTGAAACAGTTGAGAACCAGCAGCATTTAATTCTGCAAGAGTAATATTAGCCATGATTTTCTCCTCAAAGACTTGCTGAAAATTGATCATTTGTGTGGGTAATTAAGCTATCTTTCACTTAACTATGCTGCGAAAGATAGCTTAGTAGGAAATTACAATGCTATTAATAGGCGGAGTTACTGTAGCCGCCTTTGCTGAAGGATTTAGCTATACCAAAGATGTGTTGAATAGCATAAACATCAACAAATCCTTCGATTAGTTTGTTAAATCCGTAAAAGTCGCTAATGTAGCTACCATCAGCACCCTGTGTAGCGATCGCATCAAAATCGCTGAGGTCATTCAAAAAGCTCTCGGAATCTTGGAACAGTTGAGAACCAGCAGCGTTTAATTCTGAAAGAGTGATATTTGCCATGAATTTATCCTCAAATATTGGATGAGAATTGATAATTTGTCTGGGTAATTAAGCTATCTTTCACATAATAGGGAAAGATAGCTTAGTAGTGAATTACAAAGCTACTAGACAGCAGAGATACCGTAGCCGCCTTTGCTGAAGGATTTAGCTATGCCATAGACATGTTGAATAGCATAAACATCAACAAATCCTTCAATCAACTTATTTAATCCAAAGCCGTCGTAACCATAGCCATAGCCATAGCCAGAACCACCAGCGATCGCATCAACATCGCTCAGGTCATTCAAAAAGCTTTCGGAATCTTGAAACAGTTGAGAACCAGCAGCATTTAATTCCGAAAGAGTGATATTAGCCATTATTTACTCCTAATACAGTTGCTTGTCATCAAGTAGTTTTTGCAGGCAATTAAGCTTGGTTTCGCTTAACTGTTACTGCAATTTTTATTTATGCAACCTATAAAAGTCAACGCTAAAAACGCCATTCAAAAGACAGAAATAAATGTCTTGCGTCTATTTGAAACATTAGTGGGATATATTGACTTTTCCGAAATAAAAATAATTTGAAGAATAACTCATAAATCAGAAAAGTAGGTTGGATGGAGTGATAGCGTAACCCAACAAAGTCTGGAGAATGTTGGGTTCTACACAAGTCTAAGATTGATATATTTGTAAAATATTTATCCATAAAAAATCCCCAACTTATTAAATAAGTTGAGGATATACAACAGCATATTTTTATCAATTCGCTAATTACTGAAATAAAAAATCGTGCGTTTTAAAACTAATGCAAGTTAGAACACACGATAATCAAGAATGAATTAGCTACTAGCGTGTTGATACCCATTTACTAAAAATCAATACTCAATGTAGTAACCTCCATACCGTGACCTTTGACCATAGCGGTTGTTAGGTTGTTGTTGCTGTTGTTGCAAGCCAGCAATTGTTTGTTCTAATTCCGTTGACACATCCCGCAGAATATTATTGATATTTTGCTGCGTTTTTATGAGGTCGCTAGTGTCAATTGTGATTGAACTTGAGCTTGCACCTGCTTCCACCTTTGTGGCTTCTCCAGCAGTCAGTTCAGTAATATACTGTTCGTCACTACTGGAATAGAGGTCTGAGATAGTTATCCTTGCCATTTATTCACCTCCACAAATTTGGTGATATTAATTAACGCTGCACAACATCTAAAATGTCTCTCTTATATTCTGTATACGCATTAAAAAAATTCAAGATTTTTTAGCTGATTTTTTAGACACAATTCAAGGAGTTTCGTCTATAAAAGCGCAAAATTAATTGTGGTGTAAGTTGTTAAGTCTAAGCAGTTCTGTTTGGTATATGACTAAAGGAGTTCAACAATTAACAGTTGAATAAACGAATGTCTGATTCTAAATTGGGCAGAATCTTATACCATTTTGGATTTTAGATTTTGGATTTTGGATTGGGAAATTGCTTACTGGTGAGCTTTTCAGTAACCCATTTGTCGCAATCATTTTTCAAATTGGTATTAATATCGCAAGTTTTGACTAGCAATACGCTGGATTTCTTCAAGTAACTGGCTTGGTAGGCGATTTTCCAATGCAGAATTATTTCGTTCTTGTAGCTCATCGGCTGTTTCACCGCGTAACAGCCAGCGAATTTTGCAACAAAATGAGATGATCAAAATTAAGAGACGTTTCCTGAAACGTCTCTACAAAAATTTTGTGAATACATAACAAAAGCCAAAAGGTGCTGTTTGACGCATCAAATCAAGAACGCCGTGCATTTAAACAGCACCATTCTTTCTTTTTCCACAAAGCTGCAACCACCCAACCATTTTTTTCTAAGGCATCGGCTACGGATTTAGATTGTTCGATTAAAATGCCGCTAAAGATTGCCCAAGTGCTAGGTTTAGCGATCGCAGTCATTTCGGGAACCAACTGAATAATTACGTCAGCCAAGATATTACAAACAATACCGTCTACTGGCTTGTCGATGATTGTGTTTAAAACATCTACACTGCCTTCGGCGGGAATCAAGCGTTCTGGACTAATGTTATTCAGGGCGCGATTACTAAAGGTTGATTGCACTGCCAAGGGGTCATTATCCACTGCATAAACTTTTTCGGCTCCTAGCAAAACTGCACCGACAGATAAAATACCAGAACCACAACCGATATCTGCAATTGTGACTGGTTCTTTTTCTGCATTGCCCACAAACGATTGCGGGACTTCACTCAAGCGCATTTCTAAGGCTTCTAAACACAGTTGAGTTGTGGCATGGTTTCCTGTCCCAAAGGCGACACCAGGATCAAGGAGAATGATTAATCGTCCTGAGTTTTCTGGTGTTGGTAGCCATGCAGGGTTAATCAAAAAGCGATCGCCAATTTCCAGGGGTTGCCAATATTGCTTCCAGCTACTCGCCCAATCTTCTTCATCAATTAACTGCCAATGTAAGCTCGGTGCAGACATTCCCACACACAAAGCATCTTGACGCAACCGCAGCGCCAATGCTGCCAAATCGAGTAACTGAGCTTGAAATTGTGGTAAGTAAGCCTTAACTAAGGAGGAATTTCCTTTGCGTTCGCTGGCTGTTCCCCGGCTACCAAAATCTTCCAGTCGCCAAAAGATAGAATCTTCTAGCTCTGGTTCACATAAAATTTGCAGTTCCCACCAAGTGTTTGCCATATCTAAGTGCTGAGTGCTGAGTGCTGAGTGCTGAGTAGAGATGCAATGCGTCTGTGCAAGAGTGATGAGAGTGGTAAGTTGCTTTGAACTTCTAATATTCTTCACTCAGTACTTTCAACTCAGCACTCAGCACTTTTAAAGTGTTACTGTATAAGCGTCACGAATCCCTTGTACTTTGGTGATTTCCGCCAAAATGCCATCGGGTAAGGGATCATCAATACTCAAAGCCATTACCGCGTCACCACGGACGATTTTCCGCCCCACCTGCATACTAGCAATGTTGACGTTAAAACTACCGAGGAGAGAACCGAGTTTACCGATAATTCCTGGCATGTCGCGGTGTAGGGTAAACAGCATGTGTTTGCTGGGGGGAACGTTAATGGGGAAGCCATCAACGTCTGTGAGGTGAATTTCTTTTTCCCCCAACAAAGCACCTGTAACTGAGTGAGTACCTAAAGTACCTGTGGCTTCCAAGCGTAAGGAACCAGCATAGTCGCGCACGGAAGCATCCCTGGTTTCAATGACGCGAATTCCCCGTTCTTTGGCTTCGATATTGGCGTTGACGTAATTTACTCGTTCCCGCAGAGCTTGGTGAAGTAGACCTTTTAAGGATGCGACTACTAGGGGCTGACTCTTATTAGTGGCTAGTTCCCCTTGCAGTCTGACTGTGAGTGTTTCGACGCGACCGCCAGCTAACTGACCAACCAAGTTACCCAAGGTTTCAGCCAGTTGCATGTAAGGTTTGAGTTCTTCTAAAACATCGGGGCCGAGTCCGGGAATGTTGACGGCGGAACGGGCGGGGAGTCCTAATAAAACATCGCGGATTTGTTCAGCCACGTCAATGGCAACGTTGACTTGCGCTTCTGTGGTGGAGGCTCCCAAGTGGGGGGTGAGGATGATATCTTTGCCGAGCGATCGCAATTCTGATTCACCCAAAGGTTCTGACTCGAACACATCTAAAGCTGCCCCAGCTATTTTACCTTCTTTGATGGCTGCGGCTAAAGCTGCTTCATCAATAATTCCACCACGCGCACAGTTAATAATCCGCGCTGTAGGCTTCATTTTTGCCAAAGTTGCAGCGTTGATTAAATGGGTAGTTTCTGGGGTTTTGGGAATGTGGAGTGTGATGTAGTCTGCTTGCTGGAAAAGTAAATCCAACTCTACTAACTGACAACCAATTTGTTCTGCTCTTTCGTTGGAGATGAAAGGATCATAGGCGAGTAATTTCATTCCCATTGCTTTAGCTACACTCGCAACGTGGGAACCAATTTTTCCTAACCCCACGATACCGAGTGTTTTTTTGTAAACTTCCGCACCAACAAAAGTTTTACGATCCCACTCTCCACTTTTCACCGAAACATTAGCATCAGGAATGTGACGGGACAAAGCCAACATCATTGCTAATGCGTGTTCTGCTGCTGCGATCGTATTTCCTTCAGGGGAATTAACTACAACAATGCCTTTGCGGGTAGCAGCAGGCACATCAACGTTATCTACACCGACACCAGCACGACCAATAATTTTTAACTGTGTGCCAGCCTCAATAATTTCTTCTGTTACCCTAGTACCAGAACGAATCATTAGCGCATCGTAATCACCAATAATTTCGATTAATTCTGCGGGTTTTAAACCAGTTTTGATATCAACTGTAGCAACTTGGGATAAAATATCAATCCCAGCTTGATCAATAGGATCGGAGACAAGAACCTTGGACATGATTACTTCATTTAAAGCTAGAGGTTTTGCTGCACAAGACTTTTTAGTTTAGTCTTTATCGGTTACAATTCAGCAAAAATATTCGTTTCATTATCAATTTAGATTGCTATCAATTTAGATTTATGAGAATGTCATTTTAAGCAAAGCAGCGACCAGGATAGTCTGGGGGAAGCACCATAAATATTTGATACTTCTGTGACATCCTCTGCAAACAACATCTTTAGAGCAATCTAAAATCTCAACCCAAAATTTAAAATTTTTTGACGCTGCCTCCTAATCTCGGAAAAAGAGTGGCTGATAATAAACCCTCTCGTAAATATAAACCAATCAGAGATCCAAAAAACTAATATCTTTATTAATCATCGTAGTAGGGGCTAGAGGCTAGGGATTAGGGAGTATAAAATTTTTCTCCTGTAATACCATTTCACGAAATTACTGATAGAAATCGCTTCCTCTGCAACTCTGCTTCTGGTCGCCGAGCGTTCGCGCAGCGTCTCCGTCAGGAGAAGTCGAGGCGCTACTTGCATATCCGTATCATTTTTAAAGTGAAATGGTATAACCTATAACCTGTCACCTATAACCTGTAACCTGTTCATCCGAAATCGCTATAATTCTGGTGAGGATATTGGCGTGGATTCATAGATTAAAGCCCAGTATCCGTAAGTTTTGGGGAAACTAGCCATGTTAGAGTACAACTTGCTGAGGTACTTGCCCTCTGCTGAGGAACTACCAGACTCTGATGAAACACCAGTGGATAATGAACTGCAAGAATTAATCCCAGGGTTACTCAAAGCAATACTGTTAATACTTTGGTCAGAACGCATGGACTGGTTTTTTGGCGTAGATATGGGTATTTATTATCACCCTGACGAACCGCCAATTGTCCCCGATGGTTTTTTAAGTTTGGGCGTAGAACGGTTCTATGATGAAGAACTGCGTCCGAGTTATGTGTTGTGGGATGAAAATGTTCTGCCAACTTTGGTGTTAGAAGTAGTTTCGCCAAACTATCGCAAAGAATACAGCGACAAGTTAAAAGAATATGAGGCTTTAGGTGTACTTTATTATGTGATTTATTCTTCTCGTCGTCGCCGCAAACCTCGCTTAGAAGTGCATAAGTTAGTTAATGGTAAATATGAATTACAATCAGGCAATCCTGTGTGGTTAGCAGAAATTGGCTTGGGAATTGGTTGTGAACGGGGAAATTACTCTGGTGTCACTAGAGAATGGCTTTATTGGTATGACGAAGTTGGAAACAGATATCCCACACCCGCAGAACAAGTTAAACAAGCACAACTACGGGCTGAGTTAGCAGAACAACAAGTTCAACAAGAAATACAACGCGCCCAACAGGAAGCACAACGCGCTCAAAAATTGGCGGAACAATTAAGAGCTTTGGGTATAGATCCAGATACTCTTGATTAAAAGTTAATTTGGGCATAATTCATCCAAATTCACGATGTTTAATATGGTTCAAGTCGTCCAAGCGCAAAATATCGGACTTGCTTATTTAGAGGAAAGATTTAGCCTCCAAATTTCAGAAAATGAAGGATTTTTCACAGAATGGCTGGAAAATTTACCGTCAGTGACAAATTTAGATCAACAATATTTGGATAGAGTCAAAGCTAATTTTTTAAGTTTAGTTAAGCGTCCACCAATTTTAGAAAATGCCGTCAAAATGGTGGTAATATCGCCTCTATTAGACTTGGCGGGATTTTATCGAGAGCCTTATGCGATCGCCACCGAAGAATCTGTAGAAATTACAGTCGAAGATGCAGAAGAAATTGTCAGGGGCAGAATCGATGTCTTGGTGATTAAAGAGCAGTTTTGGTTGTTGGTCATCGAATCGAAAAGAGCCAGTTTATCTCTTTTAGAAGCGATTCCCCAGGCTTTAGTATATATGTTGGGTAGTTCCAATACAGACAAACCTGTGTTTGGACTAGTTACAAATGGAGAAGATATTCAATTTATTAAGCTAATAAAATACGATAAACCTCAATATGCTTTGTCTGATAAATTTACTTTATCTAGGCGAGAAAATGAGTTATATAAAGTTCTGCAAATATTAAAAAAACTCAGTCAAGTTTTACATTAATTTATGTCTCATCGTCCGATTTATCTTGATTGTCATGCGACTACACCAGTAGATGAACGAGTGTTAGCAGCAATGTTGCCTTATTTCACCGAAAAATTTGGCAATCCCGCTAGTATTAACCATGTTTATGGTTGGGAAGCCGAAGCGGCTGTGAAACAAACGCGAGAAATCTTAGCAGCAGCAATTAACGCCACACCCGAAGAAATTGTCTTGACTAGTGGTGCAACAGAGGCGAATAATTTAGCCATTAAAGGTATTGCTGAAGCTTATTTTCAAAAAGGTCAGCATATTATTACTGTAGCGACCGAACATAAAGCAGTTTTAGACCCTTGTGAGTATCTGAAAAGTCTGGGGTTTGAAATTACAATTTTGCCAGTACAACAAGATGGGTTGATTGACTTAAACCAATTAGCAAAAGCCTGTCGTCCAGAGACAATTTTAGTATCGGTGATGGCGGCGAATAACGAAATTGGGGTGTTGCAACCTTTAGCAGAGATTGGGAAAATATGCCGCGATCGCAATATTATTTTTCATACCGATGCTGCCCAAGCTATTGGTAAAATCCCCTTAGATGTGCAGGCGATGAACATTGATTTAATGTCGTTGACTGCTCATAAAGTATACGGGCCAAAAGGTATCGGTGCATTATATGTCCGTAGACGTAACCCTAGAGTGCAACTTGCACCCCAACAACATGGCGGTGGACATGAACGGGGAATGCGTTCAGGAACTTTGTACACACCGCAAATTGTTGGTTTTGGCAAAGCAGTAGAACTGGCTTTAGCAGAACAAGCAACCGAAACTGCACGTCTGACTCAATTAAGAGACAGTTTGTGGACACAATTATCACAAATAGCAGGAATTCAACTCAACGGACACCCGACGCAGCGACTAGCGGGAAACTTAAATATCAGCGTTGAGGGAGTTGATGGCGCTGCATTATCCCTCGGACTGCAACCTGTGATGGCGGTATCTTCTGGTTCTGCTTGTTCATCGGCGGTGACTGCACCTTCCCATGTTCTCACAGCCTTGGGTAATTCTGAGCCACTAGCTTATGCTTCCGTGCGGTTTGGGATCGGCAGGTTTAATACTGCTGAAGAAATTGATATAGTAACGAAACATGCGATCGCCACCATTCAAAGTTTACGTAAACAGAAAACCTTGGTTTAGTCAGGGGCTTGTAGCTTTTAGGGTGGGCAAATGCAGATAATTTAGGAATAAATTGTCATGATTGCGCTTGATAATCATTTGGGCTAATTGGCGTTGAAAATAACTGTTATATGTTCCCTGTGTAATCGCTAAATAAAGTTCAAAATCTAAAGCTGTCTCTAGTAAAATATCTCGATAAACTACATATTGACCCATCTCTTGCTCTAAATCATTAATAAACGCGCGACCTAAGAAACTTTTGACTTCTACATGCCCACCCTACCCCTACCTATTCTCTGCTATAAATCAAGCCGGCTATGACTGCTGCTAATTCTGCTGGTTCGATGGGTTTGGTGAGATGTCGCTGAAAGCCTGCGGAGATAATCTTTTGGGAATTAGCTTCACCAGCAAAAGCAGTTAAAGCGATCGCAGGTAATATACTGGCGGAAGTGGTCTTTCTTACCTGTTCAATCAGCATATAGCCATCCATTGTGGGCATCCCAATATCACTCAACAGTAAATCTGGTTGGGTTTGAGCGATCGCTTGTAGGGCATCTGGGGCTGAGTTTACCGCCTGGACTGTTGCCCCATACTGTTCCAAAAGAAAAGTTAGTAAGTTCAACGTATCCACATCATCATCGACAATAACTATCTGCACGCCTTGAAGATTTGGGGTATTTTCAATTAACGGATAGTTGGGCAATGTTTCAGCCGCAGCCACAATTAATGGTAACTGTACGGTAAAAGTTGCGCCTAAGTTTTCTCCGGGACTTGTGACTTGCACAGAACCACCGTGGAGTTCGACAAGATGGCGCACAATGGCTAATCCTAATCCTAGTCCACCAAATTTTCTGGTTGTGACCTCATCGGCTTGACGGAAGCGTTCAAACACGAATGGGAGAAACTCTGCACTAATGCCTTTACCTGTATCTGTAACTTGAATTTGGGCAGAATTACCAACGGTTTCTAGTCGGACTTCTACTCTACCGCCTTCCGGTGTAAACTTCACTGCGTTGCTGAGGAGATTCCAAATAATTTGTTGGAGGCGGTTGGGATCACCTGCTACTGGTAGCGCACTGACGGCAAAATCTGTTTGTAGGGGAATTGATTTGCTTTCGGCGGCTAAACGCACAGTCTCTAGTGCAGCTTCTAGACAAGTTACTAAGTCAACTGTGCAGATATTCAAACTCAGCTTACCGCGCAAAATCCGTGAAACATCAAGTAAATCATCAATTAATCTGGCTTGTAATTTAGCATTACGCTCGATGGTTTCTAGGGCTTGGGTGGTTTTAGCTGCATCTAATCGGCGGCTTTTGAGTAGTTTTGCCCAACCGAGAATCGGATTTAGTGGCGATCGCAATTCATGGGAGACAATTGCTAAAAAGTCATCTTTCATCCGGTTGGCTTTTTCTAGTTCTATTCTGGCTGCACGTTCTCGTTCTAATGCTTGCACCCGTTCAGCTTCGGCTTGCTTGCGTTCGGTTAAATCTAGAATAAAGCACACCCAGCGAAATGGATAGCGTGTTAATAAAGTCGCACCCAACAGAATCGGCACACGCGAGCCATCTTTGCGGATATATTCTTTTTCAAACGGAGTGCATACACCAGAAACAAAAACTTCCTCTACCTTGGCTTGATCGAGTTCTCTATATTCTGGCGGTGTCATATTTTGCCAACGCAGTTTCCCCGCTAATAAATCTTCTTGGGTGTAACCAAGCATTTGTAAAAAGGCATCGTTGGCGAAGGTAATTTTATCTGGTTCGGCTTCAATAATTCCGATGATGCTTGATTCTAATAGCTGTCGCAAGCGAGATTCGCTTTGTTTGAGTGCTTCTTCGGCTTGTTTGCGATCGCTAATATCAACATTAACTCCTACCATCCGTAAAGGTTTACCTTCGCGATCGTAGTAAACTTTGGCTCTAGCATGAAGCCAATGAATACTGCCATCCCGCCACACCACCCGAAAATCTGTGAAAAACTGGCCTGTTGTTAAAGAATTCACGATATCTGCATGGGTTTTGGCTAAATCGTCAGGATGAATCCATTGTTTCCAAGCTTCATAAGTTCTGCCAAATTCACCTGGTTGTAAACCGTAAATTGCTTCTAATTCTTTTGACCAAATATTGACGTTAGTGGGGATATGCCACTCAAAGCTACCAATTTTACCAACGGATTGGGCTAAATCTAACCATTCTTGCTTTTGGCGTAATGCTTCTTCGTTACGTTTATGTTCAGTTATATCTAGAAAAGCCCCAATTACACCCCTAATCTTACCCACCGAATCACGTAAAGGTGCGGTTTTGCCGTAAATATATTGGACATCATCTTCACCAAAAACAAACTCAAATTCTCCCTCCATTTCTTGACCAGTTGCACCAGATTGCTGCATTGGGAGTTCATGGAGGGGAACATCTTGACCATTTTTTTGAATTTTAAATGGCCAAGGGTATTCTCCACTGGCTGGAGTTGCTGTCATAATTGAGCCTGGTTCTAGGCGCATTAATTTATACGCACTGCGGTTAACTGTCATTTGATGACAGTGGGGATCTTGAGCAATCCAAACTGCGGCCGGTACAGTTTCCATGATGGTTTCTAGTTCTTCAGCCCTGGCTTTGGCAAGTGCTTCACTCTGGCGCAATTTGGCTTCGGAATGCTTGCGTTCGGTGATATCTACATTCACAGCTACAGCGTGAATAATTGCGCCGATTTCATCGCGGATCGGGATAGCAGAATTCAGGATGGTTTTGCGTTTACCATCAAAACTTTCAATATCAATTTCTTCGCCAATGACTGTCTCACCTGTCGCCAAAACTCTAGCTAATGTCCATTCGTGGGCAGCAATTGGTTTACCTGTATCTGCCCACCATCCTTTATATTCATGATATTGGCTGGGATCATCCAAACAAGGGGCATTTTCTCCCCAAATTGCTTTGATAGCTGGATTAACTTCGATAAATTTGCCTTGAACATCAGCAATCACTACTCCTACAGGCAAAATATCGAGCATGGCACGCAACAATTGACCTTCGCGATCGCGCTTGGCTTGTTCTTGCGCTAAAATTGCCTCGGAATGCTTGCGCTCGGTAATATCAGTTAGCATTGCAACCATACCAGAGAATTTGCCTTGCTCATCTAAGATTGAGCTAAGAGCAGCAATTACCCAAAGTTTTGATGCGTCTTGGCGGCGTAAGCACAGTTCAAATTGTCGTTTTGTTTCTTCGTGCTGTTGCTGATTTTGTTCTAGCCATTGCTGAATTTCGCTTTGAGCATTATGTTCTAAAAAATCAAAAATGGCGCGATCGCTCATTTCATCTACACTATAACCAAGCATTGTAGCTAGTCGGGAATTAACTGATTCTGTTTTTCCATCTTGGTCAAATATCCATATCCCTTCATAAGCTGTCTCCAAGAGACGGCGATAATTCACTTTCAACTTTGCCAACTTAGACTCAGATTTCTGCTTGGCAATATATAACTCTGAATTTAAAGAACTAATTAATAATGCTGTAAACCCAAAAACAACTAGCTGTAGTACATCAGCCCCGGTTTTGGGTAGTAGAGAATGGATAGGCGAAATGAAAAAGTAGTTATTGACTACAACCGCCAACACAGTCGCCCATAAACCCGAAACTAATCCCCCATACCAACTACTAAATAATACAGCGACAAAAAAAATTGGCGAGACTTCTAGTTTTAACAAGTTATCCAGCGTTAAGCCTAATAGCAGCGCCATTAACACCGAGAACACAGAAACAAAGTAACGCTGCAAATAGAAGCACTGGAGCTTTGACATACTGCGATTAATCCTTGGCAGTCACCTGTCTCTAAGACATAAAATGTTTATTCCGTCTCGGCAACCATCCTGAGTTATATCTTATCTAAATATTTAAGTTGTATGCGTATCACTGGCGTAAACCACGGGTGATTTAAAGACTTAATAAAGTGTTACATAATATACTTGTCATTTCCCAAAACAAGTGATAACTTCTAGTTGTGTGTGAGGAGCAAGTTGAAAATAAAAAGCGCCTGGGGTGGAAACACGGCAACACCATCAGGTGCTTTTTATTTGGGATAGAAATACTAACATAGTTTGTGCAATTCGTAAAACTGTCACACAACAGATTTACTAATTCAAAAAACAAATGCTATTTTATATTTGTGTGTGAGGAGCAAGTTGAAAAGAAAGAGCGTCTGGGGTGGAAACACGGCAACACTCCCGGACGCTTTTTCATTTGTATTTTTCGATGGGTTTAACTCAATACGGTTCAGCTAGGGTGAAAAGAGGTTAATTACTCACTTTCTGCTTTACCTATTAGACAATGAGTAAGATTTGGGGGAGAATCCCCCAAACCCCCGATTGGGTGACGGTTGCGTCCCCCAAACCCCCTCCAAAATCATTCTTTCATTTTTTGTTGAGTAATGATTTGTTGGTTTTGTTGTCATTTAGTTGTCTTATCTGAACTGTATTGGAGTTTAACTAGTACAGGTCGGTGTAAATAAACAGACCACACTTCGACCAAACGGCAGTTGAGCGAAGCCGAAACTCAGTGACCATAAGGAATTGCTAAAAGGCTTGTAGTATCACTATTCTTTCTTTTTCCTTTTGCCTTTTGACTTTTGCTTTGTTGTACTAGCTACAAAAGTCCACTCTAGTACTTTGATGGGAGCTTGTTGGAGAGCTTGAATCAGTTTAGCGGGAGTAGCAAACTTGACTTGGGATAATTCACAAGCTTCGACATTGACAGTGAATTTTTCGTCTTCAAACGGCCAAGGTTGGACTGTGACTAAAGAGTCGCTGCGTTGCATAATTTCATAACGCTGACCATCAGGCCCTGTGTTAATTTCTAAGAAGCGTTCATCCGCAGGTAATTCTTGCTGACAGAGAATTAGAGATAGGCGATCGCACCACTGCATAAATGCGTAAGCTGTATCCACTTCATCTTGCGTTATTCCTAACTCTTTACGCCAGTGTTCTTGGTTTTTTACTTGTTCGTCTAAAAACTTGTCTAATTCTGGTGACTTACCACGTTTAGACTCATTTATCCGACACAGGTGCTTAGAAATTAAAAGAGTTACCCAGCGTCCACGATAGTGAGCATTCTTAATCAGATTCGCCAACTTATCAACGTTGATTTCAGGATTCAACATAAAATCCATTGGTGCGCCAGCTTCCGTCAGGTTATCTTCTTCCCACTCTTTTTCTAAGTCATCGTGATGAGAAATTGCAGCTAATGTTTCATATAACCTTGGTGGTGCATTTTTCCGCCGCCACTGTCCGGCTAACTGTGCTGCAAGTAAAGCATGAGCGCGATGATAAATTACTTCCCAACCATTTTGTGTAGGTTTAACAATCACTAATCAATCTCCCTAGAAAAGTAATGGGTTTTGCATTAAAAAAGCAATAAAATAAGTCAGGGAAGAAACTCCCACTGACTTAAGTCATAATTATTGAGGGTTGACAAGGAATTAGGAGGACAGAAACTTTAGTTAGTTTTGCTTTCTAAAGGATTAGCAACGTATTTGAAAGCAGGTTCAGAATTCCAGGGGCCGCGCTCATCGTGACCATTGCCATTAGTAGATAAGTTATAGTAAATATTCACTGTTTCATCAGGCTGAATATTACCGAAAAATGGATCTGTCAATTTACCCACAGAATCTAATGCTTTCATAAACATCTGGGTATGAGAAATTTCTCTGGTTAACAAATGCACCAAAGTATTTTTTGTCCCTTGATCTGGTGCTAATTTAATTAACTCTTCGTAAGTTTGACGAGCGCCAGCTTCAGCCGCAATATTCGCTCTTAAATCACGAACTACATCTCCACCTTCGTTGATATAGTTAGCTGTCCAAGCATTACCTTGGCTATCTAAAAAGTGGGGGCCAATACCGCGAATAGCGAACAGAGTACTTTTATAAGCATCTGTTTGGTCAGTATTTTTAGTATGAGCTTCAATTAATTTACCAACCATTTCTAAATGCCCGAATTCTTCAATGGCAATATCTTGCAACATATCTCGAATTCCAGCATTTTCCACATGAAAAGATTGCACCCAATATTGCAAAGCGGCGGTTAGTTCTCCAGTTGCACCGCCAAACTGCTCAAGCAGTAACTGAGCAAAACGGGGATTGCTGTCATTAACATTGACAACATGAATTGGATCTTTCTTATGGAAAAACATGCAAGACCTCTGGGATTATTTTCAACAAAACATAGTGGGCAATAAATTTATTGCCTTGGCAGTTGAGAGTTTTTAACTGCTTTTATAGATAAACAATATGATTAGTGTGTTGTTGGCAAATTAGCTTTCTACAGCAGGTAGGACAAAAGTATATTTCGGGGTTGTAAAGAGTGTTATTGGTAAAATTTACCCAACACACTCTCGGTTTAATAATGGTTTACTCACAAGAGTTTAAGCGTTACTGCTTCTTCGCAGTAGTCCCCATAAGTAAATAGCAATAATGGCACCAATGATTGCTATAAATAAGCCAGGAAGACTAAAACTAGTGGCTGTCAATTGCAAAGTCCCTGTTTGCAACAAAGTATATAAACTTCCGCCAAGAAAAGCACCAACAATTCCTAAAATCATTGTGGAAAGAATACCGCCACCTTGATAGCCAGGGTAAATGGCTTTAGCGATCGCACCAGCTAATAAACCTAATATTATCCAAGCAATAATATTCATAACGACCTCGAAAATCTCATCTGTAATCAGATTAACAACATTGATTTATCGGCGTTTCTTCCAGATGAGGTAACTTTTGAAGTCAAAAGATAGATAGATTTTTCTCTACCAATTTATAGATAACAATACCTAAATATAGCTATCCTATTTGAGATATGAATAAGATAATTCAGAGCGACAAGGGAGACAAGGGAGACAAGGGAGATATATGTTTGTAACTTGCTTAGGCTTGCTATATCTCAATAGGCTTGTAGTTTCTCAGTACCAAAGAAGGTGGTGAAATATGAGATATTTACATAATAGTCTATTGAAAGTTTGCAGGCGATCGCATTACCAAAGTCTTAAACAGCCAGTTAGTTGCTCGGTAGTTTGAATGAAAACAAGCTAGAGATAGTTTTGATATTATGTGCGATCGCTAGTATATTTATTACGCGAAGGTTCTAAAACATGAGTTTTAATCCTCACGCAAAGGCGCAAAGACGCAAAGAATTATAGGATTAACGTAGAATGTCTAATATTTTGTCTTAACTTTGCTCATAAGTAAGAATTACTTAAATACTAGACGAGACCAACTATCAATAATATCAACCATTTTATCACCACTAATACCTTTAACTTGTTTTTTACCCGATATAATTGTCACTCTTGCTATAACATCTTTTAACGAATCAAATGGTTTCTTTTTACGAACTTTCTCAATACTTTCAGCAACTTGAGCTGCTTTCTTATCTGTAAATCCGGCAGTTCTTAATCTTAAAGTGAGTTCTAGCACATTTAAACTATTAAATGCTTCTAATGGTGTAATTTGTTTGGGTATTTGATTTTCAACTGACTTTATGTATTCATAGAGTTTTTGCCTTTCTTTCTTTTCTTGCGCTAATTCTAATCTTAAGTCATTAATTTGCTTTTCTATTAAACTAATTTCTTCCTTTTCCAAGCTTAGTTTAGATTTGTTTGTTTCTGTCGATACTATATTTTCTTCTATAGTATTAGAATATTTCAATTCTCGAAATGCTGCTACTTGCTTCAGTAGTATATCCTCATTTTTAGGTGAAATTACAAAAGCATTAACCATTTCACCCTTTCGGGGATTTTTTTCTTTTGCTTTTACAGCAGCATAGTACTCAAAATGCCCATCAATAACTGTATAATTTTCGGCATCTGTCGGTTTTAAGACTAATGGTCTTATAATTCCTCCACTTTCTAGAATAATCTCTGCTAGGTTATCTAAATCAGCTTCAGAAAAATTTGAACGAGGTATATTAGAATTAATATCTTTCACGTCTACAAGATAAAATTTCATCATTAATTAACCCTCCATTTTTTGTAAAACTTCATCTGCTAAAATTTCAAACTCCATAGCAGATTGTTCAGCATTAGATTTAATTTCTGCATATTTAATAACAGACTTGGGATCTGGATACTCTAATTCTCCAACTGTTATTGTTTGATTCATACACTCTGACAACACTGTTCTATCATAAATTACGGCTTCGAGCAGAGGTAGATTATAGCGTTCTAATATGACATCTCTCTGTTTTGGAAAGGTATATTGTAAAAATTTAGCATTCGTAGAAATTTTAGAAGCAAGAACGCCTATTATATTAATGGGTAATTTGCCTATATCATCTCTATATTCATTAACTTGTTTAATGAAATTTATTACTGTCGGCAAACCTTGATTTGCAAATGGTTTTAAATCAGAAGGAATTATTAAGTAATCAGCTGCAATCAAAGCAACTTCAGCATAATAATCCCTTGACGGAGGCGTATCAATAATTACAATGTCATAATTACTTTCTACCATATTCAATTTTTTTACTAACCTACGTCTAGTAGCAGCAATTTTGTTTAATGTATCTTGATATTCAATCAAGGTTATATGAGAAGGTATGACATCAATCTCAGGATTATTAAAGTATTGAGACTGACGAACAATATCTGGAATATAATTAAATTCTCCTGATTCTATTAAATGGTATACATTTTTGTCTTTTAAATCATCATCTTCTTCAAATTGAAATTTAATTAGCCCTGTAGCAAAAGTGGTGTTTGCCTGGGAATCGATATCAATTAAAAGAACTCTTTTACCTTTTTTACTTAAAGCTGCTGCAAGGTTAACAGCAATAGTTGTTTTTCCAACTCCGCCTTTATTATGGTAGATTGCTATGGTCTTCATGTAATTTTTACCTTGTTCTTGTGAATTCAATTGTTCTTGATAATTACCAATTACAACGTTATCTATCACCTGATTTTTGTTGAGACTATCTCTACCAATCAGGCTTTTAATTTCTTCTAGTTTTATCTCTACATCTTTCCCAGCACAAGAAAAAACTAACTTAACATCATCACCTAATTTTTGATAAATTCTAATCTCTTTACCATTAGTCAATAATCCATATCTCACATTCAAGCTGGTTAAATAATGCCTGAGTCTGAGAAAGTGATTATTTAAGTTTTGTTTAGGATGCTTTGCTTCCATCACCACACTCAATGGCGAGTTAGCGTCTATAACAAATGGTAGGACTTGTGCGGCAAATGCGAGAAAATCTAGGCGGATGCTACCAACTGCGACTTCTTGATGCCAAGTGTCTGGTGTATATCCTAACTGTGGTAGCAAATATTGGACTATGAGTTTGCTTTCAACTTCACTTTCGTTACGGCACAACTCAGGATTGAAAGCCAAATTATTTACCTCGATAGAATTTAATTTATTGCATCATGCTTATATCTGTTTGATTCTGCCACAAAATTACTGGCTAAGATTGTGTATAAATATTTTTTAAGTATTTGTAAAAAAAATAAATATCATTTTGAACAGAGTAATTTCCACAAACCTCAGATCCCCAATTTCTTCCAAAAGTTGAGGATCTGTTTGTTGGGGAATGATTCAAGACTGCTATAATTTGAAGGTTTTAATTTTTGATTTCCCACAAATATTAAATTTAACGAAAGTTTTAAGCGTTCAGGATGGGTGTACGCTACCTAGATGGGAATGCGTCATCAGAGGAATTAACCAATGGGATATGTAATTGCTACTGCAAATATGAAAGGCGGTGTAGGGAAAACGACTCTCACCGTCAACTTAGCTACTTGTTTGGCGAAAAATTACGGTAAAAAGGTACTGGTATTAGACTTAGATACCCAAATTAGCGCCACACTTAGTCTGATGTCGCCTTTAGACTTTGCCAAGCGGCGCAAACAAAGACTGACATTTAGATATTTAATCGATGATGTCATTAATCCAGATCCTAACAGCAAGCTGACAATTAACGATATTATCCAACCTCAAATTTGTGGACTTAGCGAACTAAGTTTATTACCGGGTGATATCGATTTATATGATGAGTTTGTTGTCTCAGAAATGCTGCACAAACAAACGGTTGCTTTTGGTGAACAAAACTTTGAAAATGTCTGGAACCGTTTTGAAAGAGTATTGATAAATAACATTTTAAAACCAGTGCGTGATGAGTATGATTTTATTCTGTTAGATTGCGCTCCTGGTTATAATTTGCTGACTCGCAGTGCTTTAGCTGCTAGTGATTTTTACATCCTCCCTGCCAAGCCAGAACCTTTATCTGTAGTGGGAATTCAACTTTTAGAAAGACGCATTGGCCAGTTAAAAGATAGTCATGAACATGAAGCGAAAATAAATATCAAAATGCTGGGAATTGTTTTTAGTATGTGCAATACTAATTTACTGACTGGCAGATATTATAAACAAGTTATGCACCGAGTTGTGGAAGATTTTGGTGTAGAACAAATTTGTAAGGCACAAATCCCCGTTGATATTAATGTGGCGAAGGCTGTTGATAGTTTTATGCCTGCTGTTTTAAATGCACCTCAATCTGCTGGTTCTAAAGCATTTTTGCAGTTAACTCAAGAATTGTTGCAGAAGTTGTAGGGGAGAGGGGATAGGTGACAGGTGATAGAAAATGATCTGTAACCTGTCACCTACTTCCTAAAAGGTTACAGCAGCGATCGCACTTAAACTAAAATTAGGTAATTTTTAAAACGATATTATAGCGTTTCTCATTCTATTGAAGTACAAGCAATAATAATTAACCGCAGATGGACGCAGATGGACGCAGATGGACGCAGATAAATTTATACCTCAGCAGACTAGGAAAGGCTATAAAATAATGAATAAAGGATTTATTAAGTTTCTTAATACAGCATATTTAATCTACATCAGCTAAATTTTTCCAGCCTCTAGTCTCTAGCCTCTGTCCCCTTGATAGATATCCTGTATTCAACCGAAACACTCTGTATCCGCTTACCAAATTTGACTTAAATCTAAAACAAATCCTGGTAATAGATTTTCACCGCTTAATGTCAAAGGATTATCTAATTCTTCTACAGCTTGTTCTGGACGATAAATAGATACTTTGTGTTGTTTTCTATCTATTAACCAACCTAATTCTGTACCATTAGCTATATACTCTGCCATTTTTTCTTGTAATGTTTTCAAATTATCTGTCTCTGAACGCAATTCCACTACAAATTCAGGACAAATAGGCGCAAACTTCTTTCTTTGTTCTACAGGTATTGTTTCCCATCTGGCTTTTTTTATCCAGGCTGCATCAGGAGAACGCACTGCACCATTAGGTAAGGTAAAACCACCGCTAGAACCAAAACCTACACCCGTACCATCTTGCTTTGTCCATATCCATAATTGACCAGTTAAATTAAAATTGCGTTCATCTGTTTCTGCGCCTGTGGGGGGCATAATCAATAATTCTCCAAGGTGATTACGTTCAATGCGAAAATCACGGTTTACTTGACAGAAATCAAAAAGTTGCTCGTCACTCACGATGATGTTTGGTTGCATTTTCAGCACCATTCCTAAGAAGTCTGTGGTTACAGGTGATTGGGTGTTCATCATCTTGGAAAATATAAATTCCTATATAACGTGATGTGCTACTTATTCTTTAAACCCCTCTCCAAACCTCTCCCCGAAGCGGAGAGAGGCTTTGAATTTTGCTCCCCTTCCCTCGTAGGGAAGGGGTTGGGGGTTAGGTTGGAGAAAAAGTTGCACACGGCGTTAAACAAATGTAGAGACATTTCATCAAACGTCCCTACATTCATGTTAAACCTGTTTTAAAACTCACCAACTAAGGCGGGAACGCACCTTTCGCACAATAAGGGATGCTCTGCTGATTCTCCCACATGAGTTGAGTAGTTCCAGCAGCGATCGCATTTTTCGCCTTCTGCATTCACTACCCCAATTTGCCAGTCTACGGTTTGCGCGGTGTATTTTAATCCTTGCAATTTCTCCGGCGACTCTAATACTTCCACCTGAGATGTCAGCAATAAATACCGCAATTCATCAATACCATTACCCTTGGTTGGGTTAAAAGCTTTGATTGCATCACCTAACTGTTTGTGAGGGATATGAATCAAAGCTTTAGCTTCCAGGGAAGAACCAATCATTTTTTCTATCCTGGCTTGTTCCAGAACTTTGTTAACATCGGTGCGGAGTGAACGCAGAGTATCCCAAAATTCCCCTAAGTCTGGATTATCCCATTCATCATCTAACTGCACCCAACCAGCTTGAAACACTGATTTGTAAGGTGTTTTATAGGGGAGAAATTGCCAGATATCTTCCGCAGTATGGCAGAGAACAGGTGCGATCGCTCGTGCTAAATTTTCTAAAGCGATGTGTATCACTGTCTGACAACTGCGGCGACGGAAAGCATTCGGCGCACTGATATACAGTCTATCTTTCGCTACATCTAAATAGAAGTTAGATAAATCCACCACGCAGAAATTCTGCACAGTTTGGAAGAACCGGAAGAATTGGAAACTTTCAAACGCTTCTGTTACTTCCTGGAACACCTCACGGATGCGGTGCAGCATATATTTATCTAACTGTGGTAATTCGTCAAAAGATACAGCATCTTTTTCGGGGTCAAAATCATGCAAACTTCCCAACAAGAACCGCGCCGTATTGCGAATCTTACCGCGCACATCGTTAAGCTGCTTGATGATATTTTTCCCAATGCGGACATCACCGGAGTAGTCTACCGAAGATACCCACAATCGCAATACATCTGCACCATAAGCTGGGTCTGATTTTTGATTTTTCCCGCCTTCAATGATGGCATTGGGATCAACCACATTTCCTTCTGATTTACTCATTTTCCGACCTTGTTCATCCAAAGCAAAGCCGTGAGTTAAAACAGTTTTATAAGGTGCAATGCCATTTACCGCTACACTAGTCAGCAAACTCGACTGAAACCAACCGCGATGTTGGTCGGAACCTTCCAAATATATATCGGCGGGGTAGCGTAACTCTGGACGTTGCTTAAGTACAGCCGCCCAAGATGAACCAGAATCAAACCACACATCCATTGTGTCTGTACCTCTGCGGTAAGACTTGCCATTGTTGCGATAAGATTCTGGTAATAATTCCTCTACCGACAATTCCCACCAAGCATCAGAACCTTTCTCAGCGATGATGGCTTGAACGTGGTTGATAGTTTCCTCATTTAACAGAGGTTCATTCGTTTCCTCATCATAGAATACCGGAATTGGCACACCCCAAGAACGCTGACGAGAGATACACCAATCAGAACGTTCCGCCACCATTGGCGTGATACGATTTTCACCTTGGGCTGGTATCCATTTTACCGATGCGATCGCCTTTAATGCTTCCTCCCGAAATCCCGCCACCGAAGCAAACCACTGTTCAGTAGCCCGGAAAATCGTTGGTTTCTTCGTCCGCCAGTCGTAAGGATACTTATGGGCGTAAGCCTCCTCCTTCAACAGCGAACCCGCCGCCGTCAGCGCATCAATTACTGCCTGATTCCCATCACCCAACACATTCAACCCCGCAAACTGTCCCGCTTCCTCGGTAAAGTTGCCGTTATCATCCACTGGCGCAAGAATCGGCAAACCGTAACGCTGACCCACAATGTAGTCTTCTTGACCGTGACCAGGGGCAGTATGTACTAACCCAGTACCTGACTCAGTAGTGATATAGTCACCACCTACAACCACCGGACTTTCCCTGTCATATAAAGGATGACGGTAAGTAGTATGTTCTAACTCCTTACCCTTAAAAGTAGCCTTCACCGTCAACTCAGCCGAGATAGTCGCCGCCAACCGTTCCACCAAATCCGCCGCCACAATCAGGTATTTAAACCCTCTCTGCGCCTCTGCGTCTCTGCGTGAAACCTCCACAACCGCGTAATTCAACTCGCCATTAACCGCCACCGCCAAGTTACCGGGAATTGTCCAAGGAGTAGTAGTCCACACAGCCACACCCAACTCTGGCAAATACTCACCCAAAACAGATTTAACTGCCTCAGCCAAACCCGTCACAGGGAACGCCGCATAAATACTCCGCGAAGTATGCCCTTCTGGATATTCCAACTCCGCCTCAGCCAAAGCTGTTTTAGAACTCGGACTCCAGTGAACAGGCTTCAACCCACGATAGATGTATCCTTTCAAATACATCTGGCCAAAAACCCCAATTTGCGCCGCCTCATATTCCGGCTTCAGCGTCAAATAAGGATTATCCCAGTCACCCCAAACCCCATAACGTTTAAAATTCTGGCGTTGGTCATCAACCGTAGCCAAAGCAAATTCCTTCGCCTTTTGCCGTAATTGCAAAGGCGTTAAACTCTGCCGTTCTGCCGACTTGAGATTTTGCAAAACTTTCAGTTCAATTGGTAAGCCATGACAGTCCCAACCAGGCACATAACGAACCTTCCGCCCTTGTAACAACTGGTAGCGATTAATAATATCTTTGAGAATTTTATTTAAGGCATGACCAATATGCAGAGAACCATTTGCGTAGGGAGGCCCATCATGCAGTATAAATAATTCGCCTGGATTTTCTTGCGACAGGCGTTCAAAAATTTGATTTTCTGCCCAAAACTTTTGGATTTCGGGTTCACGCTTGATGGCGTTAGCCCGCATTTCAAAATTAGTTTTAGGTAGATTTACAGTGTCTTTGTAGCTTCCAGTTTCCGTCACAGCTTCATGCCTAAGAATATATGTGCAGGTTTTATCAATTATAGAAGATGGCAGGAAGTCTCAAATTACTTGTTTTGCTCAACCGCGTAGACTTTGGTAATTATTAGCACTTGAACTATGAGAAATTAAAAAAGTACGGATTCTATCTTACAGAAATTATTAGGTTATCTTCAGTTAATATGCTGCCAAATGCTGAAAATGCAGTTGTCGATATTCGTAAATTACGAGATTACTGTCTTAATCCAGAACATCCTTCAGGAAAGAATAAAGCTCGTCTGTTTTTATCAATCTTAGGTATGACTGCTGATAATGCAGAAGAGTTGCGTCAGATTATTTTAGAAAAAGTTAAAACTCAAGAAGCCGTTTTAAATCTATGTGATGAATTTGGACAACGCTATACAGTAGACTTTACTTTAGAATGGCAAGATAGAAATGCAACTATTCCCACTGGTTGGATTATAGAAAATAATTCTGATTTCCCAAGGTTAACAAGTTGCTATATTTAAGTTATATAATCTCAAGATTATACGCAATGAGCAATAGTACACCTAAGTTACTAGATATAGTAGCACTCACAATTGATCTGCCTGAATATAATTTGTTGCGTGGTCAAGTTGGTACGATAGTTGAAATATTAGCGGATGGTGCCGCATTTGAAGTAGAATTTAGCGATGCCTACGGCGGGCTACGCCAACGCAACGGACAAACCTACGAATCAGTTGGTTTACGTCCAGAGCAAATTATGGTTTTACATTTTGAGCCAGCATCACCTAGTTCAGTAGCAGAAATGGTTACAGTATAACTGAGTGTAGGCGAGTTTCAGAATTAGTAAAGCTCAAGCAAAAGCACTAGGAGAATTTTTCCATGTGTCTCCCGCATTATTTATTTAGTCGCTAGTTTAATTTGTGCGATCGCCACTAGCAACTTGAGATCACAGCAAAACCCAACATGATCATAAAATCAAGCTGGGTTTTACAAAATTTAACTAACCTAACTATTTGGCGGTGTTGGTTCTGGTGGTGTTTCCGCCGGGGGAGCAAGCACCGCATCAGGCGCAATTTCTTCGACGGGGATGGGTTCTTTACTTTCCGCTTCAGGATGTGCTTGCGCGGCTTCCACCAATTCCGGGGATGGGGGATGGGGTGGAATGACTTCGGGAACAGCCTCCGTTACAGGTACTTCTTCAGGCGCAGTTTCGGGGATGGGTGTAGTTTTGTCAACAATCTCCACAGCAGGTTTCTCTGCTGGTACATTTTTACTGACTGGTGGTTGGACTTTGTTTTTCACGCCACCAAAGGTGCTACTCAAACTTTGTTGTAGTTTACCAAGGCGTTCTTGAAGAGATACCTTTGTCACCTGTGCTTGCAGAGAAGTTTTTACAGCTTCCGAACTGGGTACAGGTGTTTGTTGTAATTGTGGTGTGACTTGGCGACGGAGTGATAAAGTTTGCCAACCAAACCACACCAAAAGAGCCACACTCGCCACATGGCCTAGTAATAATCCGCCGCTAATATGGGGGGCAAACACCCATAATACTAAAGCGTAAAACAGCCCAATGCCACTCCAAATAAAATCATTCTTGCGATGGATTTCGGGAAAAAAGAACGCCGATACGTAGAGTAATAAACTACCAATACCGACCACCAAAGCTAGGACGTATGCCAGCATTTTTGGTTACTCCTTAACTATTTGTTATCAGGTATTAGGGACTGGATACGGGAAAATTTATCTTAATTTAAGGAAAAATTATTCTGAATTTAATCCTTTATCCCATCTGCCTAATGCCTAAACTAGATACTCCAATTTTGCAAATTTTGCAGCACAATTGTTGAATTAGATACAATTTAAAACTTGTTATATGTGATGTTAGTTCTGAGCTTTTAGCAATCACGGTAACTCTTAATGTCTTCTTTAGGGGATAAGAGAAACTCTCGGATTACCCTAAAAGATGAAAGAATCTGCAAGAGTTAGCCAAACTAGTTATGACACTACAAAGTTTTGGTGTGATTGGATTAGCCGTTATGGGCGAGAATATCGCTCTCAACGTGGAACGTAATGGTTTTCCAATTGCAGTATACAACCGCTCCCGCGAGAAAACCGATGCTTTCATGGCTGAACGTGCGCCAGGAAGGAACGTTAAAGCGGCCTTTACCTTAGAAGAATTCGTTGCAGCACTAGAACGTCCTCGCAAAATTCTAGTGATGGTGCAAGCTGGTAAACCCGTGGATGCGGTGATTCAACAGCTAAAACCTTTGCTGTCCGAAGGCGATATCATCATTGATGGTGGCAACTCTTGGTTTGAAGATACCCAAAGACGTACCGAAGAATTAGAACCCCTGGGTCTACGGTTTCTCGGTATGGGTGTGAGTGGTGGTGAAGAAGGCGCATTAAACGGCCCTTCTTTGATGCCTGGTGGTACCCAAAGTTCCTATGAGTATCTCTCACCAATTTTCAACAAAATTGCTGCCCAAGTTGATGACGGCCCTTGTGTGACCTACGTCGGCCCTGGTGGTTCCGGTCACTATGTGAAGATGGTACACAACGGCATTGAGTATGGTGACATGCAGCTAATTGCTGAAGCCTACGACTTGCTGAAGAATGCTGGTGGACTTGACCACAATCAACTTCACGAAGTGTTTGCTGAATGGAACACCACCGACGAACTCAATTCATTTTTGATTGAGATTACAGCTAATATCTTCCCTTACATTGACCCAGACACCAGTCTACCTTTAGTAGATTTGATTGTAGACGCAGCAGGTCAAAAGGGTACTGGTCGTTGGACTGTACAAACTGCGTTGGAATTAGGCGTTTCTATTCCTACCATTACAGCAGCTGTAAATGCTCGGATTATCTCTTCAATTAAAGATGAACGGATAGCCGCATCCAAACAACTCACAGGCCCCAGTGGCAAATATAGCGGTACTACCAAAGAGTTTATTAACAAAGTCCGGGATGCGTTATATTGCTCCAAGATTTGTTCTTACGCTCAAGGGATGGCGCTGCTGTCTACTGCTTCCAAAACATATAACTGGAATTTGGATTTGGGCGAATTAGCTCGGATTTGGAAAGGTGGCTGTATTATTCGCGCTGGCTTTTTGAATAAAATTAAAAAGGCATTTACCGAAAATCCTGCATTGCCTAACTTGCTCTTAGCTCCTGAATTTAAGCAAACAATTCTAGACAGACAAGCAGCTTGGCGGGAAGTTATCATTACTGCTGCTCAACTGGGTATTCCTGTCCCAGCTTTTAGTGCATCTTTAGATTATTTTGACAGCTATCGCCGCGATCGCTTGCCCCAAAACCTCACTCAAGCACAACGCGACTACTTCGGCGCACATACCTATCTGCGTCTCGACAAACCCGGTTCTTTCCACACAGAATGGGTTCCCATCGAAGAAGCTAAAAAGTAAACTTTCACTTTTGAGTATGTTGTGAAAGTTTAAATTGCTGTCTGTGGCAAATTAGAAAGTGACTCTGAAATTTCAGAGTCACTTTCTTTTGGTGTATCTTAAATAAAAGAGTAATCGTTAGTATATATTTAATTCCCCTACAAATTGATTCTGACTCCTGAATTCTTCTTCAATAGCTATATTTAATTAAGCTCTGACAGTTATCAAAATGTCTAAAAAAAGGACTGTAGAACTATTATTTAAAGTTCCGTCTGATATCCCTAATAAATCTGAAGCGTTACTTTGGGCAAAAGCTTATGGAAATAACTTTCCCCTGGCTGTGAGTGAATGTCCCAGGGGAGATTGGTTAATTTGGATGATGACTCGTTCCAAAGCAAAACCAAAACCCCTTGTGTGGATAACTCACCAATGTATTACGAGCGCAATCAATCTGTTGAATAATTATGGCGATCTGCCCTTTGAACGAGGATTTTATACTGTAGAAAAATGGCTGAGTGAAAAAACGACACTTGAAAATTGTCAAGATGCCTTGGATGATTTAAGTACTATTGTAGAAACAGAAGAATTATCACTTAATGAGCCACTCAATATCGCCAGTCATAGCATTTTTCATTTACTCACTGCCATAGTGGATATCAGTGAAGGAACTTCTAAAAGTGACGTGGCTTATAGTTTGGTATGGACTATTTATTTAGCTACTATTCTTCAATCTACTGAGGATGAAGAAAGTTTAGAGCAAGTTTTGATGCAATACGCAAATTTTATACGTCAATTTTTAAAGGGTATAGACTTAAACCGATTGTGGAATAGCTAGAGTATTTTAAGATACTTGCTCTTTTTTCAGTAAACCAATATCACCACTCAAATCTGTTGAATTATATAATTCTCATGAAAATTCATGTCTTAAGTGATTTACATCTGGAATTTCAGCCCTTTAATATTCCTGATATAGATGCTGATATTGTTGTCTTAGCTGGAGATATTAATTTACGAGAAAGAGGAATTAAATGGGCAATTGAAAACATTCCTAATAAACCAGCTATATATGTATTAGGAAATCATGAATACTATGGTAGTGCATATCCAAGGCTTGTTGAAAAACTCAAAGATTATTCGTTAGGGACTAATGTTAATGTTCTGGAAAATGATTTAGTTACTATTGAAGATGTAAATTTTCTAGGTTGTAGTTTGTGGACTGACTTTAAATTATTTGGTGAGCCACGTATTGCAGGAGCCGAAGCTAATTATGTCATGAATGATTACAAAAAAATTAGAGTAAGTCCACAATATTCAAGATTAAGAAGTATTGATACAGCCATAATTTGTAAAAAGTCAGTGAACTGGTTAAAAAATACATTACCTAGTTTATCTGGTAAAACTGTAATTATTAGCCATCATGCTCCTAGTATAAAATCTATATCTTTTGAATATAAAGAAGATATTTTAAGTGCCGCTTATGCTTCAAATCTAGATGATTTAGTTGCTGAATCTCAAGCATTATTCTGGATTCATGGTCACATTCACCATTCACTAGATTATCAAATTGGACAGACTCGAATTATTTGCAATCCCCGTGGTTATCCAGATGAACCAAATAACTACTTTAATCCTGAATTGTCAATAGATATTTAATAACTTTAGAATTTAATTGCTTATTTTGGTGTTTAAAAGCCTTTTTCACTTTTCTTGATTGGTATTTTATCTTTTCAAGGTAAGTTTAATTTATTTATTCCTTCGGTTTAATCATGAAACAAATCATAGAAGATGTAAAACAAACCATAGCGCAGAAAAAAATACTTTGGGCTTATCCAATTGTTCAAGAATTACAAAAATATCATTATAGTTTAGCAATCAAATGGGGGATGGAATGTATAAAAATATATTCAGTAGATATAAAATCTGATAAATTATCCAAGCTTGATAAATATGTTCAGCAAGCAATTGAAGAAGTTAATTTCTTAACTTCTTTACAGTGTTATGAAGTTGGTCAAGAAATATGGTACCTGCCTGAAAGGGAAGAAATACAAACTGCTATAGCTCGATTGTGGTGGTCTATCGAAGCCTTTAAAAATGAAGAAGAGCATCTTGGCAGAATGGAAACTACTGCGGCTGTTGAATTAGTATTATCTCATATCTCTGATTATCATTTACTGGTTCAATATCTAGAAGCAGCTGTGAGAATTTATGAAGAATACAAATCCCAAAATTAAGAAATGGTAGGTTGGGTGAAGCGATGGCGTAACCCAACAAGGTCTTAATAATGTTGGGTTCCATTTCATTCCACCCAAGCTACACCTTTATTTTATTCTATCTAAAAACAGCGATCGCCTACCGCAAAACCATCGTATCTTTCTTGTTGATGAGAGCGATCGCTTTACGAACAAATAGAACCCAGACTTTCTATTTACTCATAATGTGTCCACATCCGAATTATTTTGACTACTTGCTCAGATTCAATGATTTCATATACTAATCTATGCTGTATATTTATCCTGCGAGAATAAGCACCTATTAAGTCGCCAACTAACTTTTCATAAGGTGGAGGATTTTGCCAAGGGTTTTGTTCAAGAATGGCGAGTAATTCCTCAGCTTGTTCTTTCAAGTTACTAGCGGCTAATTTTTTTGCATCTTTTTGTGCTTGCTTTGTGTAAACTAAACGCCAACTCACCAATTCAATTCCTCATTGCATTCTTGAATAGGAGTTGCTAGTCCTTCTTTGATAGATTCTCGCATTCCAGGAACAGATAACAAGTAGAGAGTTTCTTGAATTGCAGACCAATCCTGTTCTGACAGCAGAATAGCATTACCGCGATCGCCTTGAATAATTACAGGTTTACCTTGTTCTGCAACTTGGTCGATTAGCTGTTGCAACTGTTTTTGAGCTTCGTTGACAGGAAGCGAAGACATGATGATGTTTTCTTTGAAAATCACTTTATTTTATTTTATCTACAAACAGCGATCGCCTACCGCAAAACCATCACACAACTAGATCACCGACTTATTGAATAAATCAACGAACAATCAAGGGTTTTGGCGAGGGTATAGGGGTGTACTGATTCAAAATCCTTACATCTCAAATCCTTTCACCCTTTCACTTAATCTCTACAGATAATCTTTGTACGTAAGTCCTGAAAGATAGTAGACAATGCCTTTGAGTCAATGCAACACTCGACGAATCTTTCCATTCCATACACCTTAACCCACAATCCTTTGTTAGTTAAGATTCCCACACATGCAGAAAATAAAACATCTGTCAATACTTAATCTTTGATTTTTTTAGGATATCAGTAGTCGTGATTTTGCCAAGCTTAATGCCTTACACCTTTGTACATTTTTGTAAACTATTTTTAACAAAATGTTTAAAACTTTATGTAATAAAAAAATTAAATAAATAAGTTAAGAACTTTCAAAGAATAACTTATGCAATTTATTGATATATTGTGAGACAAGTTACAAATTACGTTGTGTGCAATTTTGTCTTTCGCTGACTACTCGACTAAATCAGTATCCCGCAAAGTCTCTTCTGGTTTGTTTTCTACAAATTGGAAACACAGCAGGAGTGCGGGTGCGGAAATGTAAGCGAGAACGCGCATTTCCATAATTAAACGGATGTAAACGAGAATAACCTCTTACTTTCTGCAAATTAGAGAGTTTTTACTGAGGCTACAAAGGTTTAGCGAGTCAAGAAGAATAGATAAAAGAAATTTTTTCATCCAACGAGGGCGCAAGCGCCAGGATATACACTCCTGAGCATGAACAGCACTGGTGAGAAACCAAGTGTTAATTAAAGAAGCACTGCTACCCTTTGGCGAAGACGACCTCTAACAACAAATTGTGCCTAACTTTCTCCTCTAGTGATGGGGGTGAAAAAATGGTGAGAGGAAGTTGCACAAAACGTGATTTGATAAGTAAAAAGAGTGACATCTTGGAAGGATAGATATGTCTTACGCTCAAACGAAGACTCAGTCAAAAGCTGGGTATAAAGCCGGGGTTCAAGATTACAGACTAACTTATTACACACCTGATTACACACCTAAAGATACGGATCTTCTGGCGGCGTTCCGTGTTACACCCCAGCCTGGAGTTCCCTTTGAAGAAGCAGCTGCGGCTGTAGCGGCTGAGTCTTCTACTGGTACTTGGACAACCGTATGGACAGACTTATTAACCGATCTAGATCGTTACAAAGGTCGTTGCTACGATATCGAACCAGTTCCTGGCGAAGACAACCAGTTTATTGCCTACATTGCCTATCCTCTGGATCTCTTTGAAGAAGGCTCCATCACCAACGTTTTAACCTCAATTGTAGGTAACGTATTTGGTTTTAAAGCTTTGCGGGCATTGCGTTTAGAAGACCTTCGCTTTCCTGTTGCTTACATTAAAACCTTCCAAGGGCCTCCTCACGGTATCCAAGTTGAGCGTGACAAATTAAACAAATACGGTCGTCCTTTGTTGGGTTGTACAATTAAGCCCAAACTAGGTTTGTCTGCTAAGAACTACGGACGCGCTGTATACGAGTGTTTGCGCGGTGGTTTGGACTTCACCAAAGACGACGAAAACATCAACTCTGCACCATTCCAAAGATGGCGCGATCGCTTCTTGTTCGTGTCTGATGCTATCAGCAAAGCACAAGCAGAAACCGGCGAAATCAAAGGTCACTACCTCAACGTGACTGCTCCTACCTGTGAAGAAATGCTGAAGCGGGCTGAATACGCTAAAGAACTCAATCAGCCCATCATCATGCACGACTACCTAACAGCAGGTTTCACCGCTAACACCACCTTGGCTCGTTGGTGTCGTGACAACGGCGTTCTCCTGCACATCCACCGCGCGATGCACGCAGTAATCGACCGTCAAAAGAACCACGGTATCCACTTCCGTGTATTAGCTAAAGCCCTACGTTTATCTGGTGGTGACCACATCCACACCGGTACAGTTGTAGGTAAATTGGAAGGTGAACGTGGTATTACAATGGGCTTCGTTGACCTGTTGCGGGAAAACTACGTTGAGCAAGACAAGTCTCGCGGTATCTACTTTACCCAAGATTGGGCTTCTCTACCTGGTGTATTGGCAGTTGCTTCCGGTGGTATCCACGTATGGCACATGCCCGCGTTGGTTGAAATCTTTGGTGATGACTCCGTACTACAATTCGGTGGTGGTACACTTGGACACCCTTGGGGTAATGCTCCTGGTGCTACTGCTAACCGTGTAGCGTTAGAAGCAGTAGTCCAAGCTCGTAACGAAGGCCGCAACTTGGCTCGTGAAGGTAACGATATCATCCGTGAAGCCGCTAAGTGGTCTCCTGAATTGGCTGCGGCTTGCGAACTGTGGAAAGAAATCAAGTTCGAGTTTGAGGCAGTTGATACCGTCTGATCATCAAGTAAAAGGTAAAAAGTTAAAAGGTAAAAGAAATCTTTTTACTTATTACTTTTTACTTTTAACTTAAATTTGGGCTGGGTCAAGCATGAATCTCAAGCAAATTGCGAAAGATACAGCCAGAACGCTCCAAAGCTACCTGACTTATCAGGCGCTAAGGACTGTACTGGCACAGCTAGGCGAAACGAATCCACCATTGGCAATTTGGTTACATAACTTTTCCGCAGGAAAAGTCCAGGATGGAGAAGCTTACATTAAACAACTTTTCCAAGAAAAGCCAGATTTAGCTTTGCGGATAATGACAGTCAGAGAACACATTGCCGAAGAAGTTGTTGAGTTCTTACCAGAAATGGTTCGGACTGGTATTCAGCAAGCTAATACAGAACAACGCCGCCAGCACTTAGAACGCATCACGCAGCTGAGTTTATCTAACCCCAGTCCTGAATCAGAACAACAGAGTTTTTCCGATCCTGACTGGGATAACTTAGCCAGTTAGGAAATTTCCAAGCCGTCACAAAATAGCAAACAGTTATCACCAGTTATGCAAACCCTACCAAAAGAGCGCCGCTACGAAACCCTTTCTTATCTTCCCCCCCTCAGCGATGCTCAAATTGAAAAACAAGTTCAGTACATTCTGAGCCAAGGCTACATTCCAGCAATTGAATTTAACGAAGTTTCTGAACCCACAGAGTTCTACTGGACACTGTGGAAGCTGCCTTTGTTCGGTGCTAAAACCACCCGCGAAGTATTAGGCGAAGTTCAAGCTTGTCGTTCTCAATATCCTACTCACTACATCCGTGTTGTAGGTTTCGACAACATCAAGCAGTGCCAAGTCCTCAGCTTCATTGTTCACAAACCCAACAGATATTGAAAAAGTTACAGGTAAAGGATAAAAGTCCTGATACCTGAGTCGATGAAATTTAAAAAAGAGAGGTAAAATAACAACCTCTCTTTTTTTTGGCTAATACATCACATTCAACTATGCTGTTTGTTGTGTACAATTTCTCTAAAAAGATAAAAGCGGCACAACTGACAGCAGTAATAGCAAAAAATACTGAAAAATATTTGGCACTAGTACAGGTCGGCTTAAATAAACAGACTATTTGGAATTGCTAAAAGGCTTGTGGTATCGTTATTCTTTATTTTTACTTTTGCCTTTTTGTACTAGGGCGATTACTCAAATTAACTCTAAAGAACATATACTAGCTTCCAAAAATAAGTTTTTGCTGAAATAGTTCGGTTGTCTGAGAGATAAAATGTCAGAATGCTAGGGTAAGGGCCAACTTATTTTCTCAAGTTTGAGGAAAGTGCTATGACTACTACATTGATAGAGGCTAGTTCTATCGAGTCAGTGTTAGGTAAAGAAGCAGAAGACCTGCTGAACTACAAAGCCAAAGTTTCTCAAGATTTATTGCATTTACCAGGGCCAGACTTTGTAGATCGAGTTTGGTTAAATAGCGATCGCAATCCTCAAGTGTTGCGGAATCTGCAACAACTTTATTCTACAGGTCGTTTGGCAAATACTGGTTATCTTTCAATTTTACCTGTTGACCAAGGCATTGAACACTCGGCTGGAGCATCTTTCGCGCCAAACCCGATATACTTTGACCCAGAAAATATCGTCAAATTAGCAATAGCCGGTGGTTGTAATGCTGTTGCCACAACTTTAGGAGTATTAGGCATTGTCTCACGCAAATATGCCCACAAAATTCCGTTTATTGTCAAAATTAACCATAACGAACTCTTAACCTTTCCCAACCAATTTGATCAAGTCTTATTTGCTAGTGTCGAACAAGCTTGGAATTTAGGTGCAGTTGCTATAGGCGCAACAATTTACTTTGGTTCCGAACAATCAACTAGACAAATTCAAGAAATTAGTCGTGCATTTGAACGCGCCCATGAATTGGGTATGGTGACTATTCTTTGGTGCTATCTGCGTAATAATGCTTTCAAACAAGATAAAGATTATCATCTGGCGGCTGACTTAACTGGACAAGCAAATCATTTGGGTGTAACCATTGAAGCCGATATTATCAAACAGAAATTACCTGAATATAACAATGGTTATGGTGCAGTTGCTAAAGCTACAGGTGAAAGTTACGGCAAAACAAATGAGCGAATTTATACAGACTTAACCACTGATCACCCCATAGATTTAACTCGTTATCAAGTGTTAAATTGCTATGCTGGCAGAGCAGGCTTAATTAATTCTGGTGGCGCATCTGGTAAAAATGATTTTGCGGAAGCAGTACGTACTGCTGTGATTAATAAACGGGCTGGCGGTACTGGCTTAATTTCTGGACGTAAAGCTTTTCAGCGTCCATTTGAAGAAGGTGTGAAACTCTTTCACGCCATTCAAGATGTTTATTTATCACCAGATGTAACTATTGCCTAAATTTAACCAATAAGATTCTTAATTAAGGAAGGTGAATATTTATCACCTTCCTTTTTATATACAGATAATTAGCCTAGAGGAAGACGTTAATCGCAATTAGTATTTTTAGCATTTAGGCATTTGTTTCAGACATAGGAAAATTCTTCCATGCTAAAAATTCAAAGTTTTTTTCGTCAGTTAATTAGCAAAATAGCAGTATTTATCCTCGTTGCTTTGGTGATTTTGATTAGCCTACCAAGTAATTCTGTGTTGGCTGATGGCTATTATTCTGCAAAAAATCATAAAGTAGAAATAGCACCGCCTTATTACACTGCTAAAGACCGCAGAATAGGCAGAAATGAACCTAGTAAACCTTATTACGCTACTAAAGAACGTCAACATTCACAAGCTACCAGAAATTATGAAGATTCCCTCAGAACTGGTAAGCGGGAAAATGAAGTGCGACTGAGAGATTTAGAGACAAAAAATCGTTAAATCAAATCAAAACATAGAGATGTGAATTTTCACATCTCTATTTTAAAAATTAATTATTTGTAAATAAACCTATTCAGTGTATCAAAAATAGCTAAATTTACTGATTGATGATATCTCTAGATGGATATTGCCAGTATCCTTAGATAATATCATAAATGTGTTTCTAGACAATTTGGTTTTTCAGAAATCAAATATGATTCCTATACTATTTCTTAATCAAAATGTAATTTATTGTTTTTTAGAGAGAGGTTGTATACAAACTTTTTACAGGGTTTATTGAGTGCATTTTCTTATAGAATTAGTATTATCTATCCCTTCCTATAAAGCCTAGAAATGCAAAGTATGTTGAGAGCCAATGCTGCTCGCTGCATCTACCCAGTTATGAATCTGAAATTTCCTGAGTAGACAAGAAATAATTTTTGGTAGCGAGATTTCTGCTATGAATAAATATTGTCGTGACCAAGCTAGAGATGAACTTTGGTTAATGATGGGAGCGGGAGCAGCAGCTGGAATTGCTGGTGGAACTTTTATGATTGGTGTAGTTACGTTTCAAGCTGGTTTAGCTGGTGTACAGGCGGCTGTTGTTAGTAGAATTGCTCAAGTTTATGGTGTGAATTTAATTCCTGCTAGTGGCGCTGGCGCAACAGCAGCTGCAATCATCGCAATGGGTGGTGGACAAGTTTTATTTGAGATGGGCGGTATGATTGCAGGGTGGGTTCCTGGTATTGGACAAGTTGTGCAACCTGTAATTGGGGCGACTGCTGTGAAGGTATTTGGTGAAGTTGCTATTACTTATTTTGAAAATATGTATCCTAATAAAATCTACAGCCAAAAAATCTTCTAGGCTGTGTGCTTGATTGTCATTTTGCATCCCTAGTAAGCTGAATAAGCGATCGCATTTAGCTTATTCAAACAAATGACATTAATTCTAGCCCTTGATTTTGGTGGTACTAAGTTAGCCGCAGCCGTAACTCAACTTGGTTCGCGTCAATGGTTGCGTTATGAACGTCGTCTCTCACCCACAGGTGCTAATGCTACCACTGATTTAGAAATTATGCGATCGCTCATCTATAATTTACTCCAAGGTGAAACTCCCACAGCTATTGGTGTTAGCTTTGGCGGCCCTGTAGACTTTACTACAGGCACAGTGCGACTTTCGCATCATGTCCCTGGCTGGGAAAATCTACCTCTCAAACACTTGCTAGAACAAGAATTTGGTGTACCTGCTAGTGTAGATAACGATGCTAATATTGCAGCTTTGGGTGAACATCGCTTTGGTGCTGGTCAAGAATACGATAGCTTGTTTTATATCACCATCAGCACTGGTGTAGGCGGTGGTTGGATACTGAATGGTAAACCTTGGCGTGGTAACGCAGGTATGGCTGGTGAAATTGGACATATAGTAGTTAATCCTGCGGGGCCAGTATGTTTATGTGGTAAACAAGGATGTGTAGAAAGACTAGCATCAGGCCCTTATATGGCTCAAGATGCCAAAGAATATTTATTAAAACCAGCAAATCACTTTTCAGGTAAACAATTACGTAGCTTAGTCAATGACGATTTAGATTTAATCACTGGCAAAATCATCAGTGACGCGGTGGCGCAAGGTGATGAGTTGGCAATTAATATTTTGCAAGGTGGCGCTTGGGCTTTGGGTGTGGGTATTGGAAATGTAGCGAATTTGATTAACCCACAAAGGTTTATTTTAGGCGGTAGTGTAACCAAAGCAGGAGAACTTTGGTGGAATACTGTAGAGAAAACAGCCCGTGAAACCGCCTTACCAGAAATAGATTTTGAAATTCTTCCGGCGGCTTTGGGTGATGATGCACCACTTTGGGGTGCGGTAGCTTTAGCAGAATTAGAAATCAGGAGTCAGAATTGAATTTTTTGGTTTACCTATGAGCGCAAGGAAAAGCTTGTAAATCAAAATTTTGGCAATATGTCTATTAATTTTTGATTCTGTATTTTTCTTTAATGTCTGAATAATTTTCTCAATATCTGCCCAGGATAAGCTACAACATCACAAAGCCGAGGAAAAAATACTGGCTCAATTTCCACATCTGCCATAATTCTTTCTAGTTCACGATCACTCAGTGGTTCTTCCCATAATCCATGTTCTACAAGATTATTAGCATGAAAAATGATGCGATCGCGCAAAAAATTTAACTGCTCATTCCGTGGTGCTGCGGGTACATGAATAGTCAAGGGAAAGTTGCCAAAGAAAACCACTACTTTCCCTAAGCGGTGCTTCTGCATATACTTAAGATTTTTTCAACTAGTTTAGGATGTATTTTGAATAGCCACTATTTTTCTTATAACTTTGTTGCATTTTTTTAACATCATCATAAATACTGCAAAAATTGAAATAATTAAGACCTTTGCAGAAATTGAGTTTACAGTGATGCCAGACACCCAGTCTAGGCTAATTTATTTAAGTAATGAGAATGGGTAATGAGTAATGAGTTAAGACTTACGCAATAACTCTTTCAAACGCTTATAACTTTGTTTCCTATCCTGCGGGTTCGCCGTTAGGTATTCTCGTAATACCAATTTTATGTAAATCTGCACAGTATTTTACCCCTCCCTAACCCTCTGACAGGTGTAGGTTTTTTACGTTCTGCCCCAAAAATCTTGATTTAGGGTGTAGGGGTGTAAGGGTGTGAGGGTGATGAAACTCTGATTAAATCGTGATTTTTAGAGTCGCTACTCATCACTCTGTTAAAAACCTACACTTGTGAGTCCCTAACCCTCCCCTTATAAAGGGGAGGGAACTAGATTGTCTTATTTCCCCCCTTTCCAAGGGGGGATTAAGGGGGGTAATTGATTTTTATATGCGTCTTCATATTAAATTGGTATAAGAGTAGTATTACTTACTACTCATTACTCAGCATAATTCTTGTCTATAAAACAGATGATTTATTTTCTGTTTCTTGAATAAATGATTCAAACTGATTATTCGGTGTCCATTGAATTGCACCATCGCGTCCAGTGAGAAAAATTTGGGTTGTGTTTTTACTGAGTTCATTCATAATTTTTGGCTCCAGGTTAGTAGAGGTAGCAATAGCTATTTTTGGCTGAAATAATTTAATTAAATCTTTCAAAGCTTCCGGCGTACACCACAATACTTGAGGACTAGGTAAACTGCCAGATTTAGCTAATCTTTCTATTTCTTGAGGCTCTACATCACCTACTAGTAACCAAGTTTGATTTTGAATTTGCAAATATAAAACAGGTAATTTCTCTTTAATTAGTTGGGCAACTGTTAAACCTGTAACTACTTGTTGTCCTGGAACAACAGTTTGATAAATACCTTGATGCTTTTGAATTGCTTGTTGAATTTCTTGATTTGTGGGGTTAGTCTCTGGCTTAAGAGCATATTTATAGAAATTTTTGATGGGAATGGTTTGTACTACTTCTAACCAAGCATTATTATCGTTATTATCAAAATCACTAGCGATCGCCCAGTCAACTTTATTCACGCCTTGCTGTTGCAAAAATGGTACAATTGTGTAACGTCCAGTACCTTCATCACCACTGTTAATTAAGGTGACATTGCCTTTATCTTGAATGACAACAACTGGTTCTGAACCAGCTTCTAACACAGTAATCCGAAATAATGTATTTGCGGAATGCCAAGCGGGAACGAGTACTAAACCAAATATCATTAGCCCAGCAAACCACCAGCGTTTTTGCCACCATTTAACTAAGCAAACTAAAAGAATCAAAGCATAAACGCCTAACATTTGCCAAGTTGAAATACTCCCCACGACTAATGAGTTTCCTGGCAAGTTACTAAAAAATTCTACCAACTGAATGAGCCAGTCGCTAGGATATTGCAAGACTCCAGCCAGAATACTACCAAGATTAGATGATGCTAATGCCGCGATCGCACTCATAATCCCACCAATACTAATCACGGAAATAAATGGTGTAGTAATCATATTCAGCAACAAACTATAAGCCGGGACTACACCAAATACTGCAAGTTGGACAGGTAAAGTCCAAATTGTGGCGGCTAAAGGTACAGCAATTAAAGATGCGATCGCAGGTGGTAGCCAATTCAATTTTTCTGTGATTGCTGGGACAGTGACAATTAATCCTAATGTGGCTAAAAAACTCAGTTGAAAACCTAAATCCCATATCCACAAAGGATTAAATAACAATAATAATGTTGCGGCTAATAAAAGCGAACCAAACTGTTTGACTTTTCTATCTAATAACAACCCAACTAATGCCGCACTACCCATAATTACGGCTCGTAATACCGCAGGTTGAAACCCTGATAAACCGAGAAAAATCATTAAACCTAAAAAACCGAGTGTAAATTGAATCGCCTTATTTGTGCGTTTTGTTAGCTGTAAAATTACACCCAAAATTAACGAAGTTTGAAACCCAGATGCAGCCAAAGCATGAGCCATTCCAGCTTTGACAAATAAATCCCGAATATCATAAGGCAAATCAACAGCTTTACTACCCAAAACCATTGCACTCACCAGCGTTCCTGCGGGAATGCCTAAACTTTCAACAAATGATTTTAAAATTTGCTCTCGAACTTGCCACCATCCCCATGTATTCTCATCATTGACAATATTGATTTGCCTTCCAATCAAACCAGCAAATGATCCTTCTTGTTTGAGATACTTTTGAAAGTCAAACGCACCAGGGTTAGAAGCGGCTTTTGGTTTATATAAAATCCCTGTGACAGCAATTTCTTGCCCAGGATGTAAGCCAGTTGCTTGCAGCAGTGGTAAAGTCACATACAATTTACCTGTAACACCTTTTGGTACACTGGCTGGGCCATTGCCATTTTTAATTTCATCTAGCTGAGTTGCTGCTAACCACAATTGTCCCCGTTGACTGCGAGTTAACCGGGGACTAGTTTCTACTTCACCGCGCACAATAAATAATTGTTCTTGATTCGCCACATTATCGGCGGGTACAAATTGACTAATATCTTTGACGCTGGGTTGTGGCGATCGCAATTGAAAATAAAAGGTTGCTAACAATCCTACCAAACCAGCAACTAACCAAGCTCGCGGATGAGGGAATGATTGCCAAATATTGGGTGTAGCTTTACTTTTGCTGACAATGCTTTCTTTGGGCTGGGGCGGTGTGTTGCGCTTTCTCAAAAAAACTGCCCCCACTATCGCCAAAATTAACACCCATACCCCACCCCAAGGAACAGCTGTAAACAACAACCCAAAAATATAACCAAGGCAAATAATCACACCACTCGTCTGAAGCATAAGACAATTCAAACTCTCAACTGGGCAGCACTCAAAATTGATGCTGTTGGTGAAGTATAGTTTATTAGATTCATACAAACAAAGCCCGCATTTGCGGGCTTCGTGTATCTAAACTAATAAAATTGACGCAGTGATGTGAAAAATCAAGGTACAGAGTGTAAGGATTTTGAATACCTAAACCCTTATACCCATTCTCAACAGACAATCATTGTGCGTTAGTCCTCAAGGTATTAAATCAACCCCAAGACACCGTGAATCACCAACAGCCCCAAAATTCCGCTACCTAAATAGGCATGGGTAGTACGTAAAGCAGGTTTATCACCACCAAAACCACCTAACGTCAGTAAACTATTAATTAATAAAAGTATTAGTACAAGTGAACCTGTCCAAAAATGGGGACTCTCAAAAATTGGGTGACGCTGCATCACTAAAGATAAAACTCCACCAGGATAACCAGCCGCTAAAAAGAAAAACATCCAAGGTGCTAGGAGACGATGCCCCATACGGTTGTTAAAAGACACATCTTTATCCTGCGCCAGCCTCCCGCGCCAGCCAGTCCATGCAACATAGCTACCCATCACTACCACAACAATTCCCATCATCACAGGATGCCCCCATTCCACAATCGGCTGGGGTATTCCCAAAGAACGAAACCAAGCCGCAAGAGGTTCTAGAGCTTCGCTGACGTTAATCATAATATCTTCAACATTTTTTAAGGATTACAGTAACTTTTTTATCACACTTTTAAGTATTGTAAAAAATAATTAATTTTTACAAGGAAGAGGGCGATCGTACTTCATCTCAACTTCCGTTGCATTTGAAATTTTTGATAAGCTTCATTATATTTATGCGCTTGTGTGTAAATCCAACTACTCTTTCAAGTAAGCAATCCCCTGCATCTGGGCATTTTTTTGCCTAATCTCAATATTGATATAAGTAGAAGAACTAAATTAAACCTAACTTGCGATTAACGGGTTTCGGCTCCGCTCAACCCTCTTTTAGCCAGCATAATGAGCATTGAGCGTTCGCGTAGCTTCTCCCTTGGGGAGAAGTCGAAATGCGTCTTCTAAATTATGCTGTCTATCTACTTAGTCATATCAATGATATTAGAAATTCTTCTCAGTTGTTATTAGTTACTTTGGAGTAATTATGTACCCAAAATGTGCTGTAACTTTAAAAAATCAATAATATTGCTACGGTCTGGTTCTGTCCATGTTTCGAGAAGTACTTTGACAATCTCTCTTGTATCGTGAGTATCTGCTTCTAATAAGCCAGCAATACCTAAACAAGAAATGGAAACTGTACCAATTGTTATAGCAGTCCGGTTTTTAGAATCGTATATCTGCTTTACAACTATGGGAATAAGTTCTTTATTGTCACCAGAAAGCCGCGCAAGAATAAACAATGCACGTCCTCTCTCCAACAACAAACCATTTTCGAGTATTTCTAATAATTTCGTAGTAGGAAATTGATAAAATTCATCATTATGTAAAAAACTTTTATCTTTCATTTACTAAATATCTTTAACGTCTCTGTATCATCAATGCAAAAATTTTTGATCAGTTCCAACTTATCGGGAAAGCACTTACAAAGCTAAGGCTTAAAATCTTTTTGTGACCCTATAAACCAGCACGCCAGGAAAATTAATTACCTCAGCTAATAAACTTCCATCCTCTTCTTTTTCAATTTCTATAGTTAAGTTCACAAGCTGTAAAGGTATTGTAGTAAAAGGATTCCTGGATAAAACAAACTTTATATGACCTCTGTTGATTCTAGCAAGCATACAAAAGCCAAAGCCTTAAAACCCGGTAGCCGTCGCCCTGCCAAAGAACTGTGCAGCGAATGTGGGCTGTGTGATACATACTATATTCACTATGTCAAGGAAGCCTGCGCGTTTATCACCCAGCAGATAGACACGCTGGAAACCCAAAGCCACAGCCGTTCTCGGAATCTCGACAACCCCGAAGAACTCTACTTTGGCGTGCATCAAGAAATGATGGCAGCCCGGAAACAACAGCCCATCGAAGGCGCACAATGGACAGGGATAGTTAGCACTATTGCCATCGAAATGCTAAATCGTGGCTTAGTCGAAGGCGTAGTCTGCGTTCAAAATACCAAAGAAGACCGCTTCCAACCCATGCCTGTGATTGCTCGCACCCCAGAAGAAATACTGGCGGCACGGGTAAATAAACCAACACTCTCTCCCAACCTTTCTATTTTGGAAGAAGTAGAAAAATCCGGGATGAAGCGACTATTAGTCATTGGCGTTGGTTGCCAAATTCAAGCACTCCGGGCAGTAGAAAAGAAACTCGGTCTAGAAAAGTTATACGTCTTAGGTACACCCTGCGTAGATAACGTCACCCGCGCCGGACTGAAAAAATTCCTAGAAACCACCAGCCGATCGCCTGACACAGTAGTACACTACGAATTCATGCAAGACTTCCGCATTCACTTCAAACACGAAGACGGCTCAATTGAGAAAGTCCCCTTCTTTGGCTTAAAAACCAACCAACTCAAAGATGTCTTCGCCCCCTCTTGTATGAGTTGCTTTGATTACGTCAACTCCCTAGCCGATTTAGTCGTTGGTTACATGGGCGCACCCTTCGGCTGGCAGTGGATTTTAGTGAGAAATGATACAGGTAAAGAAATGCTGGACTTGGTAAAAGACCAGATAGACACTCAACCTGTAATGTCCCAAGGGAACCGTAAAGAAGCCGTACAACAAGGGATTCCGGCTTATGACAAAGGCGTAACCTTACCGATGTGGGTAGCAAAAATGATGGGCGTAGTCATTGATAAAATCGGCCCCAAAGGGTTGGAGTATGCGAGGTTTTCTATTGATTCGCACTTTACAAGGAATTATTTGTATGTGAAGCGGAATCATCCTGAGAAGTTAGAAAATCATGTGCCGGAGTTTGCTAAACGGATTGTTGGGGAGTATAAATTACCGGAGTGATATTTCACGCAGAGGCGCGGAGGCGCAGAGAGTTTTTTAGAGGTTATTAACTACGCGGGATATTCCATCTTTGATGAGTGTGACGTTGAAGTTGATGAGTAATCCGACTCGTTTATCAGCAAGGCGGAGGTAAGTAAGTAGTTGCTTTTTGTGTACTGGATGAACCGCTTCTACCGATTTGAGTTCAACAATCACCCGATCCTCGACTATCAAATCAGCACGGAAGCCTTCATCCAAATACATACCTTCATAAATCACCGGAATTGCTACCTGTCTACTAACCTTTAACTTTCGCCTCCGTAACTCAAAATCCATAACCGACTCATAAACAGATTCCAGCAACCCAGGCCCCAATGTTGTGTGAACCTTATAAGCAACATTCACCACAGCACCAGTAATCTCATTCTCAATCATTAACTCTCTGCGCCTCCGCGTCTCTGCGTGAGACAATCCTAACTCATGTAACTTCAAGCACTCCCAACTGCTTCAATTGCCGCCTCTAATGCGATCGCTACATGAGTCCAATGAGTCCCCCCTTGGCAATAAACTATATAAGGCTCCCGCAACGGCCCATCCGCCGAAAATTCCAAGGTACTCCCCTCAATAAATGTTCCCCCAGCCATCACAACTTTACTCTCATATCCCGGCATAGCATCCGGTATGGGGTCAAGATAAGAACCCACGGGGGAATTTTGCTGCACCGCCTTACAAAAAGCGATTAATTTTTTCGCTGAACCCAGTTTAATCGCCTGAATCACATCACCACGAGGTGCAAGGGGCGCAGGATTCACCGGATAACCAAGTTTGTCAAAAACATAACCAGTCAAGAAAGTTCCCTTCATCGCCTCACCCACCATCTGCGGTGATAAAAATAAGCCTTGGAATAACAAGCGATTTTGGTCAAAAGTAGCACCGCCATAACTACCGATACCGGGGGCTGTGAGGCGACAGGCGGCAGCTTCTACCAAATCAGCCCGACCAGCTACGTAACCGCCTGCGGTAACAATTGTCCCACCAGGATTTTTAATTAAGGAACCCGCCATTAAATCCGCACCAACATGAGTGGGTTCTTGAGTTTCGATAAATTCGCCGTAGCAGTTATCCACAAAGCAAACAGTATCAGGATTTTGCTGTTTGACGATATGCACAATCTTGGTGATATCCGCAATTGATAAGCTAGGCCGCCAAGAATAGCCGCAAGAACGCTGAATTAAAACTAAACGAGTGTTATGATTAACGCTATTACTTAAAGCTTGCCAATCGATAGTTCCTCCTAAAGTTAGCTCCAATTGGCGGTATTTTATGCCAAACTCTATAAGGGAGCCTTGGCCTTCACCCCGTAACCCAATCACTTCTTCAAGCGTATCGTAGGGAGAGCCGACCACTGCTAACATTTCATCACCAGGACGGAGTACACCATAAAGGGCGCAAGCGATCGCGTGAGTTCCCGATACAAACTGCACTCGCACGGCTGCGGCCTCTGCACCCATTACTTCCGCAAAAACTTTATCTAAAGTTTCTCGTCCTAAATCATCATGACCGTAACCACTCACACTGGCAAAGTGGTGCGCTCCGACGCGCTGATTACGAAAGGCATCCAGGACTCTTTTTAGATTATGCTTGACCTGAGCGTCAATTCCAGAAAAAATCTCTAACAGTGCCTGTTCTGCTTGCCGCATCTGTTCCAAGCTGTTCATTATTTCCTCATTAAATAAAAAATTATAAATGTGCGGATTGTGCGATCGCGCAGATTAGGCTGAACAATTTCAACACAGGTTACTGCATGACAATTGCTACTTCAACTAAACCTCAAATCAATTGGGTGAATACCCTATTTTTCGTTGGTCTACACATCGGCGCGTTATTTGCCCTTGTTCCTAGCAACTTTAGCTGGACGGCAGTTGGTGTGGGTTTATTACTTTACTGGATAACAGGTGGTTTAGGAATCACCCTAGGTTTTCACCGCCTTGTTACTCACCGCAGTTTCCAAACGCCCAAATGGTTGGAATATCTCTTGGTATTCTTCGGGACATTAGCCTGTCAAGGAGGGCCAATAGAATGGGTAGGGACACACCGCATTCATCATTTATATTCCGATACTGACCCAGATCCTCATGATTCCAATAAAGGCTTTTGGTGGAGCCACATGGGTTGGCTAATTCACAAATGCCCTGCTCATGCTGATGTTCCTCGCTTTACCAAAGATATTGCCGAAGACCCAGTTTATCAGTTTTTAGAAAAATATTTTATTCTCATCCAATTTGCTCTAGGTTTTCTCTTGTTGTTTCTAGGCGGTTGGCCATTTGTCATCTGGGGAATTTTTGTTCGCATTGTCTGGGTTTATCATTGCACCTGGTTAGTGAACAGTGCTACCCATAAATTTGGCTATCGCAGCCATGAATCTGGCGATAACTCAACTAACTGCTGGTGGGTAGCCCTACTAGTTTTTGGTGAAGGTTGGCACAATAACCACCATGCTTTTCAATACTCAGCCCGTCACGGTTTGGAATGGTGGGAAATCGATATGACCTGGATGACAATTCAGTTTTTGCAACTCTTCGGTCTAGCCAAAAATGTAAAACTTGCAGACAAAAAGTCGTAATTCGTTTATCATTTGTCATTAGTTATTGGTTTGCCAATGATTAATGACAAAGGTATTTCTAATATCCATTAGTCAAATATTTTTGGGTTTTAGATTATTAGATGTTGAATTGACCTCATAGATAAATTGGTGATTTTACCATGACATACTCTTGGTCAGTTCTATCTAAAAGCTACTTACTTCTGTGCTTGGGTAGCTAAAGTTGCTATAATCCAGAGCGTTAATTCAAAGATTTTTACGACAAGTTACTTTGATGTGACTTGGTGGAGGAGTTTGTTGTTTTTTAGGTTTTCATGACTACATCAATCATCAAGACGCAAGCCACAAATAAAGACCTTAGTAATTCCCAACTAAGGCTCAAAGATATTATCAAAACTTTGCCAAAAGAATGTTTTCAGCAGAATAGACGTAAAGCTTGGACACAGGTTTTCTTCAATGTTTTGATGGTGGGTTTAGGCTACTATAGTTTGGCAATTTCTCCCTGGTTTCTATTGCCTCTTGCCTGGATTTTTACAGGGACTGCTTTAACAGGTTTTTTTGTAATTGGACATGACTGCGGTCATCGTTCATTTGCCAAAAAGAAGTGGGTAAATGATTTAGTAGGGCATATATTTATGATGCCCCTGATCTACCCTTTTCACAGTTGGCGAATCAAGCATAATCATCATCACAAACATACCAACAAGTTAGATGAGGATAATGCTTGGCATCCCATCCGACCAGAAGTTTTTACCAATTGGGGTAACACTCGTCAATCTGCTTTTAAATTATTCATGAAAAAGCGGCTGTGGTGGGTAGGTTCCATTGGACATTGGGCGGTTGTGCATTTCGATTGGCGCAACTTTAAAGTTAAAGACCAAGGAAGTATTAAACTTTCAGTTGCTGTAGTTGTGGTTTTTGCAGCAGTTGTGTTTCCTACCCTCATTGCTACAACTGGGATTTGGGGATTTATCAAATTCTGGTTTATACCTTGGATGATATACCATTTCTGGATGAGTACCTTCACCATTGTTCACCACACTTTCTCTGATGTGCCGTTTGACAAAGCCAGCAAATGGAATGAAGCAATGGCGCAGCTATTCGGGACTATTCATTGTGATTATCCCCGGTGGGTAGAGTTCCTGTGCCACGATATTAACGTCCACGTCCCACATCACATTTCTACTGCTATCCCCTCTTATAATTTACGCCTAGCGTACAGCAGCATTAAAGAAAATTGGGGAAATTATTTGCATGACGAATTTAAGTTTTCTTGGTCTTTAATGAAACAAATTACAGACCAATGTCAACTTTATGTGACTGATGAGGGTTATCAAACTTTTAACGAATATTACGCAGGTAAGTAAACCAAAATTCAGCTAAAATCTCGCTGAATTAATCTCAGATCCTCAAAGTAGAGCGAAGAGATTATTTGTCTGCACATTAAAGATTTCTGGCAATTCTCTATAAATTTTAGTTATTGCTCAGTGAATTGCCAGATATTTTTGTCTTGCGTCTATATCAGCATCGCAAGTATCCCAAAGGGGAAGGAAAACCTCTAAAACAGTTCGCCTTTATTTTTTATCAAAGAACCAAGTGCAATCAACTACTATCCCGTTCGACAGTTCTCGTGCAAATCAAGCTTCTGAGGATGCAACTAAACTGCCATTTACTCTCCAAGATTTAAAAGCTGCTATCCCAGATGAATGTTTTCAACCCAACGTCAGTAAATCACTGTTTTATTTCTTTCGTGACATTCTGATTATTGGTTCACTTTATGCAGTGGCGCATTATCTTGATTCTTGGTATTTTTGGCCTTTTTTCTGGTTAATGCAAGGCACAATGTTCTGGGCTTTATTTGTTGTTGGTCATGACTGCGGACATCAATCTTTTTCCAAGCATAAATGGCTCAATGACTTAATTGGGCATTTATCTCATACTCCTATACTAGTGCCTTATCACGGCTGGCGCATCAGCCATAGGACACATCATAAAAATACTGGTAATATTGATAATGATGAAAGCTGGTATCCTGTGAGTGAATCACAGTATAAAGAAATGCCTTTGGCACAGAAAATAGGTCGATATTATTTATTTTTATTGGCTTATCCAGTCTATTTATTTAAGCGTTCTCCCAACAAAGAAGGTTCGCACTTTTCACCAAGTAGCTCACTTTTCAAGCCCTCAGAAAAATGGGACATTATTACTAGCACTGCACTCTGGATTGGGATGGTAGGTTTGTTAGGGGTACTCACCTATCAATGGGGTTGGATGTGGTTGTTTAAATACTACGCTATGCCCTACATCGTGTTTGTGATTTGGTTAGATTTGGTAACATTTTTACATCACACTGAACCTGATATTCCTTGGTATCGTGGTGATGATTGGACTTTCCTCAAAGGTGCAATTTCGAGTATCGATCGCAATTACGGTTTGGTTAATCATATCCATCACGATATCGGTACTCACGTTGCCCATCACATCTTCTTGAATATTCCTCACTACAATTTATTGAAGGCTACTGAAGCCATCAAACCTGTAATGGGTGAATATTACCGCAAGTCTGAAGAACCAATTTGGAAGGCTTTATGGCGTTCTTGTGTTAGCTGCCATTTTGTCCCTGACACTGGTGGGAAGGTTTATTACACCTCTAATCATCATTAAAGAACAATAGCCACTCTCACGAAAGTGCAAGATGTGAGTTATGAGGCAATACAGTTAGTGAAGGTTTCGATCCCCCTAGCCCCCTTGAAAATAGAGGAAGTACAATCAAAGTTCCTCTTCAAAAGGGGGAATTAGGGGGATATTTATAATTTAAATTTCACTAAGCATCGAAACTTTGTATTAAATTTAATAGCAACGTGACAGAAGTCTTTGACCTGTATGGGATTGTATAAAAATCAAACTGGCTGAGTCAAATGAAGAGAATATTCAGCGCGATCGTTGTAATCATTTCTATTATCGCGCGACTTGATGGCGATGAAGTTTCTTGACTTGCTTTAGTTAACAAATATCGTGCTTCTACGGGTGCTTGTTCTTCTTATAAGGTAGTTAAAACCATCAGTGCTACCCACATAGGTAAAGAGCGAATATCTCCTAATTCATCTAAATACACCCGATGCACTTGTTCACCGTTCAACAATGAGCGATGGGGATGAGTATTTGTTTGCTCAATATTGCGTGATGGATAAATTATCACTGCTTGCCAATCAATAAATAGGGTACTATTACGGTAAAAATATAATGATGATTCGGCAAAAACTCTTTTATACAGATGTTCATCTCTTTGAAACTGTACCTCACAGAAATACACGATTCCTGCGCCTTCATCTTCTGGTGGGAGAAAGCGAAAAGTTTGTGGGGAAGGTTTCCTTCCACAAAACTTTTCAAGACAACGCCATCAATTTCAAATCTAGGTTCTTTAATAGCCACGGAATCAAACCGATAACTTTGAGCATTATTGGGAGGATGTTGCAGTAGCTCAAATAACAAAGGTGGGAATTGTTGAAATAGTTTATAAAATATCGAGTCTCGTCGCATAAAGAATTTTAATAGTTACTGGAAAAATATTTATGTATCTAGATGTTGTATGAGAGTAAGTTATTAGGTTTACATTGATAAATTTCTGATTTTTATCTATGTATCTCTGATTCTATCTGGAATTAATTATCCTCTGCTTAAAAAAATATTAAAATTGTTTGTATTTTTAACAACGAATTTACTTCAGTAAAATTATTGAAACTCTTATATTTCCGCAGAGATGACTAAATTTTTCAGCAAAAATAAACATCAGCTTTTAGGATGATTTTCTAAATTTAATTGTTTGGTTTAATGGGGCGAGTGTTCTGTTTCCGTTGAGGTTAAGTTCATAATGAAGGGAAAATCTCTGTCGTTGATTGGTACAGCTTTGACTTTGGCTTTGAGTGCTAACGTTGCAGTTGCTCAATCCAGTAAATCCCCAATTGCTCAGTCCAGTAGCCCATCCACTAGTTCACCAACGGAAATTCAATTGTCACCAGAAGGTTTAAAAATTCTGTGTGAACGTTTCCCCTTAAATTCCCGTTGTCCCAACGGTCAACCACTTACCCCAAGTTCTTCTGGTACTACCACCGTACCCGAAACACAGCCTTCTAGCACCACAACCAGCCCAGACAGTACAACAACCACACCTGAGTCAACACCTAACAGCACAACAGTACCTGCTGAACCTACAACTCCTGGCAGTACAACTGCACCAGATTCCACAAATCCTACCAATACAATTCCCGCACCTGGTAGCAGCACACCAGAATCTACAACTCCTGCACCAGATTCCACAACTCCTAATCAAATTACACCAGCCCCAGATTCTACAACCCCCGGTAGCACTACTACACCAGAATCTACAACTCCTGGCAGTGTAACTCCTGCACCAGAATCTACAACTCCTAATCAAATTACACCAGCCCCAGATTCCAGCACTCCTGGTAGTGTAACTCCTGCACCAGAATCTACAACTCCTGATAGTGGTGTTCAACCAGGTTCGACATCTCCTTCCAAGTAAAAATACAAAACTTGGTTAGGGAAATTTCTTTATAAGAGAGAGTGCTAGGCGATCGCACTCTCTCTTATAATTTTGGCAACTCAAAACAAAAAGTAACGCTGCGCCATTGGTAAAACTGTTGCAGGTTCACAAGTCAGCAATTCGCCATCAGCCCTGACTTCGTAAGTTTCTGGGTCTACTTCAATGTGTGGTAATGCGTCATTTAGCTTCAAGTCACCTTTACTTAATTGGCGAGTTCCAGTCACCGCCACAGTTGATTTTTGTAATCCCAACTGATGGGGAATTTCTCTTTCTAAAGCTGCTTGGGAAACAAAGGTGAAAGATGTTGCATTCCTCGCACCCGCAAAACTGCCAAACATTGGTTGCATGTGAACGGGTTGGGGTGTGGGAATACTGGCGTTAGCATCACCCATTTGCGCCCAAGCTATCATTCCACCTTTAATCACTATCTCTGGCTTGACACCAAAAAATGCAGGTCGCCACAAGCATAAGTCTGCAATTTTTCCGGCTTCTACAGAACCGACATAATCAGCAATTCCATGTGTAATTGCAGGATTAATAGTGTATTTTGCTACGTATCTTTTGGCGCGTAAATTATCTGCTTGGTTATCTCCCTCTAAACTTCCCCGTTGTACCTTCATTTTATGGGCAGTCTGCCAAGTACGAATTATTACTTCCCCTACTCTCCCCATTGCTTGGGAGTCAGAAGAAATCATACTAAACGCCCCTAAGTCATGCAAAATATCTTCGGCGGCGATGGTTTCTCGGCGAATGCGCGACTCCGCAAAAGCCACATCTTCGGCAATGCTGGGGTCGAGGTGATGACACACCATCAACATATCTAGGTGTTCATCTAAGGTATTGAGAGTGTAGGGACGGGTGGGATTTGTCGAAGAGGGGAGAACATTTGCTTGACCGCAGACTTTGATAATATCGGGTGCATGTCCGCCACCTGCGCCTTCGGTGTGGTAGGTATGAATGGCGCGGTTTTTAAAGGCGGCGATGGTATCTTCCACAAACCCGGCTTCGTTGAGGGTGTCGGTGTGGATGGCGACCTGGACATCGTATTCATCAGCCACACTCAGACAAGTATCAATGGTGGCGGGAGTTGTCCCCCAGTCTTCATGCAGTTTTAAACCCATTGCACCGGCTTGTACTTGTTCTGCTAATGCTTGGGGTTGACTGGCGTTACCTTTACCCAAAAATCCCAAGTTCATCGGAAAAGCATCAGCAGCTTGTAACATCCGGTAAATGTTCCAAGGGCCGGGGGTGCAGGTGGTGGCGTTGGTTCCGGTGGCGGGGCCAGTTCCACCGCCAATCATGGTTGTGATTCCAGAGGCGATCGCCACTTCAATTTGTTGAGGACAAATAAAATGTATATGGCTATCAATTCCGCCCGCCGTGAGAATCATTCCCTCTCCAGCTAAGGCTTCAGTTCCAGGGCCAATAATAATATCTACGTTGTCTTGAATATAAGGATTACCCGCTTTACCAATTTTAAATATCTTGCCTTCTTTAATGCCGATGTCTGCTTTGACAACTCCCCACCAATCAAGGATTAACGCATTGGTAATGACTAAATCGACAGCACCATCGGCGTTAGAAATGGGGGATTGTCCCATCCCATCACGAATCACTTTACCACCGCCAAACTTCACTTCATCACCGTAGGTAGTAAAGTCTTGTTCGACTTCGATAAATAATTCTGTATCAGCTAGGCGGATGCGATCGCCTACAGTCGGCCCATAGGTTTCTGCGTAGGCGCGGCGAGACATTCTGTAACTCATAACTAATCCTGATAATTATTTTTTATTCCCATCTGAAACACTCCAGCTACTGAAGGCAGATTTGAGTTTTAGGGTATATAAACTGAGGTGGGTTCAATTCCTAATTCGCTGCGCCATTGGGATAGGGGTTTATCCCAGTTTTCTTCCCATTTTTGGGCTATGAGGGGTTTAGCTTTGGCTCCCATACGATAGCCTATAGCAATTTGTGTTAATAAATGATCCATTTGTTCTGGTGCATTAATTAATGTTCTCATTAATCCCCCTGCTAAGAGAATGATGGGTAAGGGGATACGAATTTGAGCTAAACAAAATGCTTGTAATCCTAATTCTCCATTGACATCAAAGCCTAATCCTGTAACTACATGCCAAATATCATGAGTTTGTCTGAGGCGATGCAAGATATAGCTGGTGTCGTCTGTGATTTTTAAACCCCGATAGTAATTGGGATCAAAACCTGTTTCTTTTATATATTTAGCAAAAGCATATCCTAGTGAACCTTCAGGACATTTGCCGATCGCTTCCATATCTGGAGGCGGTGCAATATAACGTTCTTGAATAATTTGTGCGACTTCTGGTTTTGATTTGATATATTCAATTGCTAATTTAGTCGCTTTGATGTTAATCATCCCATCTTCAATATCAGGAGTTGCATCAGCACGACCAGGATCTATAAATAGAGTAATTGCACCTTTTAATGTGTTTAAAAATTCTAGATTTAACCCGCGTAAATCTTTCAAAAACATCTGACCCTGCCTTTATGTATTTGGTATTAAGGCATGAAAGCCTTAACTATAATTGGCCATTTACCTTAGCATTAAAACCGTAAACTTGCCGGCTACCAGTAAAGGGTATTAAAGTGACTTCCTTTTCATCCCCTGGCTCAAAGCGTACTGCTGTACCAGCCGGAATATCAAGGCGCATTCCTTTGGCTTGTTCTCTATCAAAAATTAATGCAGAATTGACTTCATAAAAATGAAAATGTGAACCTACTTGAATAGGGCGATCGCCTGTATTTGCCACTGGCAATTTTACAGTCGGACGACCTGCATTTAGTTCTAGTTCCCCTGCTGCTGTGATAATTTCTCCAGGTATCATAGTAATTTTCTAAAATAAATTTAACGAATTGGATTATGTACTGTCACTAACTTTGTGCCATCTGGAAAAGTGGCTTCTACCTGGACTTCATGTACCATTTCTGCGACACCTTCCATGACATCATCTTGGCTTAATAAAGTTGTGCCGTAACTCATCAATTCCGCAACAGTTTGTCCATCTCTTGCGCCTTCTAAAATTGCAGCAGATATATAAGCCACTGCTTCAGGATAATTTAATTTCAAGCCTCTTTCTTTGCGTCTTTCCGCTAATAAAGCAGCAGTAAAAATTAATAATTTATCTTTTTCCTGCGGCGTAAGTTGCATCTTTGCATCCTTTATCGTTTGTTTAAATCTGCCAAACTCTCGGTATACATATACCACGACTTAAAAAAGATGTTCGTAGTATGTGCCAAACAGCTGTAAACCAGTTTCGCACCTCAGATGTGGAAGCGCCGCGATATCTACACAAAAGTCCATGTTCTAGTTGTGTCACTCCTATTAAGTGCTGAGTGCTGAGTGCTGAGTGCTGAGTGCTGAGTGCTGAGTGAGGAGTGGGGAGTGGGGAGTGGGGAGTGGGGAGTGAGGAGTGGTGGGTAAAGAGAGAACGTGCTTGTTTGACAATTTCTGTGGAGACTGGATGACCAAGCCAAAGCAAGCTACCGACGATGGGTTGTCCAAATAAACCAGATGGACTGTGAAAAATTTCGGGGTTCCCTGGTAAAAATTGACGGTCTATCCATAATGGAACACCTTGCTGCCAAATTTCAGTGTGCGATCGCCATTTTCCTTGTAAGAATTTCTCGCCTCTAGCACTGCGACCAAAGCGGGTAATTTCCCAGCTTAAAAAACTCGCTCCGGGTGCTAATTCTACCTGTAAATCTTGGCGATAATCTGCGCCGTTAAACAAAATTGTTTCTTGGGGTAACAATTCTAAACAAGCGCCTGCATCAATTTGAATATCTAGAGTTTGTCTAGCTTGTAAACCATTACTGCGATAGATTTTACTGGCTGCGGCTGTGGTGATTAAAGCTTGGGTATCGGGTTTAAGGTGAAAATAAGATGATAAGCGATCGCCTCCCACCACACCCCCGGCTGTATGTAAAATCACACTATGACAGACTTTTTCACCTTCTGGGTAAAACGGACGTTGCACTTTGAGGGGTGCTTGATGATGGTTATAAATTAGCTGGGTCGAATTTTGGCGATTCTCATATACTAAGTTTAGTTTTCCCTGCCAAGCTGTTGCTGTTTGTGGTTGATCAATCATTGTGAATCAAAGAAGTTGTCACGCTCAAACTTCCACCTCAGCAATTTTAATTGAAGAAGGCAGAAGGCAGTCCAATGAAAAAATTTCACAACCACACATGAAAATGTCACAGTCTCCAGTCAAGATTATTGTCTGGGAAATCGAAATACCGAACATTTGCCTGTTTGGGCTGGAGTTTCCTCTGGGAACTATTTTAATTTTTCTCGTACTAATGTCTCATTTTTGAAACCAGTCAATACGGCTGTTCCATCTTTAACAAACAATGGACGTTTGAGTAACATCGCATCAAGTGTGAATGCGTCTATCCATTGTTGTTCACTCCAAGTCTTTTTTTGTTCGCCTAAAGCGCGGTAAGATTGCCCGGAGGTATTTCGCATCACAGCAGAACCCAGGGACTTTACCCAGTTTTCGATTTGCTCACGGGTGGGCGGATTTTCTTTGGTGTTGATAAACTCATAGTCAATTTGGTTGTTTTGCAGCCAAGTTAGAGCTTTTTTGCAAGTACCACAGTTGGGTATGCCGTAGACTTGAACAGACATAATTAAATTTGAGCAACAATTTCCAGATATACCATTTATAGGTTTGAGATGATGCCTATGAATTATTAGCCCCTAGTTGGAGGCTATAAAGATTGGCATAGACTCCTTGTTGTTTTATCAGTTGTGTGTGAGTGCCTTGTTCGACAATTTGTCCTTGTTGAATGACTAAGACTTGATCTGCTTGGGTGACGGTGCTGAGGCGGTGAGCAATGACAAAGCTGGTACGACCTTGTAACAACCGCGCGATCGCACTCTGCACTAATGCTTCTGTACGAGTATCAATACTGCTAGTTGCTTCATCTAAAATCAAAATTCGGGGATTAATCAACACCGCACGGGCAATACTAATAAGTTGTCGCTGTCCTTGACTGAGGGGCGCACCTCGTTCACCTAGTTTGGTGGCGTAACCTTGTGGTAAGGAAGTAATAAACTCATGGACATTTGCCAATTGAGCCGCACTTTCAATTTCGGCTTGGCTGGCGTAAGGAGCGCCAAAGGCAATATTTTCGGCGACAGTGCCACTGAACAAAATATTATCTTGCAAAACAATCCCAATCTGACGGCGCAAACTGGCTTGGGTGACACGCCGCACATCAATGTCATCTATTTTGACTGCCCCGCCAGAGACATCATAAAAACGCAATATTAGGTTAATGATTGTCGTTTTACCTGAACCTGTTGACCCGACTAAGGCAATCATTTGTCCAGGACTAGCGTGTAAGTTCACGCCTTTGAGAACCAGTTGCTCTGGATTATAGCCAAAGGTGACATTCTCAAATCTCACCTCACCTTGAATTGCTGGCATTTCTTGGGCATCCGGCGCATCTTTGAGTTGGGCTGGTTCATCTAACAGCAGGAAAATCCGCTCTAGTCCAGCAAAAGCTGATTGGGCTTGGGTGTAAAACTGACTGAGAATTTGAATCGGGCGGAAAAATTGTTGGACGTAGAGTAAAAATGATGTCACCACACCCACTGTTGCGGCTCCAGTAACGGCGAGATAACCACCGAATGCGAGTACGCCTGCGGTGGCGAGGGTGTTGAGAAAATCAATTGAAGGTAAAAAGGCCGCAGTAATCGCCACAGCTTCGACATTGGCATCCCGGTTAGCTGCGTTGAGCAGGTCAAATTCTTGAATGTTGATGTGTACGCGGTTAAATGCTTGGGCTTCACGCACACTACTAATATCTTCTTCTAATTTGGCTGAGAGGTCGCCAATGGTTTGCCGGGTGACGCGGAATTTAGTTCTTGCCCAACGAGCAAATAAGCTGGTGGTAAAAATCATCAGTGGTACAACTAGGTTACTCAATAAACCGAGTTGTAAATTAATAGCCAACATCGCAATGACAATTCCAACCAAACTAAAAACGTTACCCAACATTTGGGCAACGGTTTGTCCGAATGCTTGATTGACGGTATTGACATCATTTAGTAAGCGACTCATCAAATCGCCTGCTTCACTGCGGTCAAAAAAGCTGAGTGGCAAACTCTGAATTTTCAGAAAGATATCTTGGCGCAGTTGTGCCAATAATCGCTGCATAATCCAGCCGACACGCACAATTTGACCACGGGTTGCCGAAATACCAAGTACGTAGAGTAATGCTAATAGTCCTAACAGCAGCAACAACCCAGATAAATTACCTTGGGCAATTAGATGGTCAACTGACCAACCAAGTAAAAAAGGTGCGATCGCCTGAGTTGACGCACCAATTAGTACTAATGTCAAGGCAATGGGAATTTCTTTGCGATATGGTCGCAGGTATTGTAAAAATCGCCTGACGGTTGAGAGTTGCTGAGTTGCCAGTTGCTCAGATGCAACAATTGGGCTTGTACCTCTCATAAGAATTTTGGATTTGGAATTTTAGATTTTGGATTGGGAATGGCTGTCTGCGGCTGGTGGCAATTATGGTTTCAATTGCGACAATTTCTATTGTATTTAATTCTGGAACTAGAAAATTCAACGCTGACAACCAGTCATGTTTATGTTGGCTGAAACATCACCAAACCAAATTCTTCGCCAGTGGGACGAAAACCGATCGCCTGGTATGCTGCTAGGGCTGGATAATTTTCTCGATTGGTGAATAAGATAGCACGTTCAACTCCGTGCGATCGCGCTTCTAATAATGAGCCAGCTACTACACATTTGGCGTAACCTCTACCCCTTAAAGCTGGTGGTGTCCATACGCCGCCAATCTGCACAATATCAGGTAGCCAAGCATTAAAAGTTGTATAAGCGATGGGCGTATCTTGGGCGACTAAAATCCAATGTCTCGCCCTGGCTTGGCGTGCTTCTAACTCACGGCGACAATTCACGACTAAATCAGGGGTGTGGGGGTGTCCCAAAGCTTCTATATTGTAGTCAGCACACCAATGGCTAAGTAAGTCAAATTCTTCTGGGTAAGGCAAGCGACATTCAACTTCTCCTGATGCTAAAGCTGGAGGTACTTGTAAATTTGGCAAGGCTAAAGACAACAATATTTCACTGTCATCAAGTTGAGTTGGTCGTTCAACTAGTCCCAAAACTTGCTTAGTGGCTGTAACTTGCACTGTAGGGCCGGCAATTCCCGAAATCTGGCGATGGGACTGGTTGACTACTGCTTGTACCACTTCCGCCAGATGCGCTGGTGCTTGAACTATGAGCATCCCATTCCAATAATGTGCGGCGACTGCAACTATAATTTCATTAGCGATCGCGGCTATGTATGTTCCCTGAAACCTTGCACCTTGGTCGAGTAACCCTGCTTCACGCCAATTTGAGCGCAAAAACATTGAAGTATCGGCGTGTTGCAACAAAAAGTTTTCGAGCAATGCTTCATCGCCAGGTTCCAAGGTTTTTAAGGTAGCCACACAAAACTCCGCTAGTTGAGTTAGAAAGCCATGTTGATAAATGATTGCAAGGGTTAATCAGACATTGCTGTTACTCTAACTTAGTCAACCAGAAAATACTACATTTAATTTGGTGGATCAAAGCGATTCACTACCGTAGCCCACAAAATCATAGGTGAACCTACCGCTAAACAAAACAACCACTGTGACAAGTCCAAAGGTGCTGTTTCAAACACTTCATTAATTAACGGCACATGAGCAAAGGCAATTTGCAAAATAATTGCGCCTACAATTCCTAATCCAATGGCAGGGATATCAACGTTTTCTTTGATTGTGCCGTCCATTTTGGCAATCAAGTTGGGAATTAATTGGCTGATACTCAATAAATAAAATATGCGTCCAGCAATTAGAGAGTTAATTGCCATTGTTCTCGCTAAATCTATATTGCCTGTGGTTTGGCGGATATATTCAAATACCCCAAATATCACAATCCAATTAAACAAAGAAATTGCCAAAATTCGTTTTAACCTGCTGCCAGAAAGTAGAGGTTCATTAGGATGGCGGGGCGCTTGCTGCATAACACTTTGGGCTTTTGGCTCAAAGGCTAAGGGAACCGTCATCGTGATGGAATTGAGCATATTGAGCCAAAGAACTTGTAAGGATAAAATTGGCAAATCTCTGGCTAGTAATGTGCTAATTAAAATTGTCATTGATTCCCCGCCATTAACAGGCAAGATAAAGCAAATTGCTTTGAGTAGATTTTTATAAACGGCTCTTCCTTCTTCTACTGCCGCTTCAATGGAGGCGAAATTATCATCGGTAAGTAGCATATCTGCGGCTTCTTTGGCGACTTCTGTACCAGCACCACCCATCGCAATCCCAATATCTGCTTGTTTTAAGGCTGGAGCATCGTTGACACCATCTCCTGTCATAGCGACAATTTCGCCTTTTGATTGCAAGGCTTCGACTAAACGCAGTTTTTGTTCTGGGGCGACACGGGCAAAAACTACACCTTCTTCGGCAACTTGGGCGAGTTCGGCTTGATCCATTTTTGCGAGTTCTGTCCCGGTGAAAGCCAGAACAGAGCCATTTTTATTAATGCCCATCCGACGAGCGATCGCTTGGGCTGTGATTGCATGATCACCAGTAATCATTTTTACCTGAATCCCGGCTTCTTGACAGGCTTGTACTGCCTTAATGGCACTTTCACGCGGTGGATCAATCATTCCTTGCAAGCCGATGAAAGTTAACCCAGTCTCAATATCTGGATGATCAACTGTATTCTGCTCGTCGGGGACTGCCTTTTTTGCCAAAGCTAAAACCCGTAAGCCTTGCCGCGCCATAATATTAACTTCGCGCTCGATGCTGGTTTGTCGTAATGTTTCTACACAATCCAAGGGGCGGAGTTGTCCCTCAGTATTTAACATCAAGGTGCAGCGTTGGAGTATTGCTTCTACGGAACCCTTAACATAAATAGTTTTACCTTGAGGTGTGACGTGCAGAGTCGCCATGTATTGAAAGTCTGATTCAAAGGGAATTGCATCTAGTCTGGCCATTTCTTGGGCGAAGATTGACTGATTAAAACCGCCTTTGTGGGCTGATGTAATCAACGCTCCTTCTGTGGGATCTCCCATGACTCCCCACTTGCCATTTTTCTTTTCTAAATGAGAGTCGTTACACAACAAGCCGGCAATTAAGCATTCTTGTAAACCTTTATCGCTATTGAGGTTCACGGGTTTGTCATCAATTAAGATTTCCCCATCTGGTGCGTAACCTATGCCACTGACAGTATATTGATGTCCTCCAGCGTAAATTGCTTGTACTGTCATCTGGTTTTCTGTCAAAGTTCCAGTTTTATCGGAACAAATTACAGTTGCACTCCCTAAAGTTTCAACGGCTGGTAATTTACGAATAATTGCGTTGCGCCTAGCCATCCGGGAAACACCTATGGCTAAGGTGACTGTAACTACTGCTGGTAATCCTTCCGGGATGGCACTGACTGTTAAAGCGACAGCTGCTTCTAAAGCTTCTTGAAAACCGCGAAAGCTTAATCCGACGACGAAGCAGAGGGTTGCTAAACCTAATACCATATACAGCCAATTTTGGCTGAATTTATTGAATTTCCTAGTTAATGGTGTGGAAATATCTGTGTGTTGTTCCATTAACTGGGAAATCCGCCCTGTTTCAGTGCTGTTACCCGTAGCAACTACAATCCCAGTACCTTGCCCAAAGGTAACAAAGCCACCTGCGTAAGCCATGTTTTTGCGTTCGGCTAAGGCTGTATCTGGCTTGATAGTTTGTATATTTTTTTCTACTGCTACAGACTCACCAGTTAACGCTGATTCATCAATTTGTAAATTTTTAACTTGAATTAACCGTAAATCTGCTGGGACTTTATCACCGGAAGTCAGTAAAACAAGGTCTCCTGGGACTAACTCTCTAGAAGGAATGCGGATTTTTTGACCATCACGGAGGACTGTCGCTTCTGTGGTAATGGCTTGGGCTAATGCCGCGATCGCACCTTCGGCTTTTGATTCTTGCACAAACCCAATGATGGCGTTGGTAGTAGTCACACCCCAAATCACACCAGCATTCACCAAGCTGCCAGTTAAGGCTTTGACTAAACCTGCACACAGCAAAATAATCAGTAGTGGTTGGTTAAATTGCAGTAAAAATTTTAACCACCAAGCTTTGCCTTTCTTGCCTGTCAGTTCATTTGCCCCGATCTCGGATAGTCGCTGCTTGACTACTGCACTACTCAAGCCATATTCGACATCAGTTTGTAATTGGGCGATCGCATCGGCAATCTCTAACGTATGCCAAACACTAGGCTGTTGTTCTTGAGGTGCGGTGAAAGTTACTGCCTGTGCCATACTCAATACCTTTATTTTGGTGTTTGAATATATTTAACACTAAAAAATAGTGCAGAAGTAAAAATGACACTAATTAAAATTGATACAAATCATAGTTATGTTCAATGGTTGCGAAGTGAACATCGAAGTGAGTATGCTTGCCCTTACAGTGGGGATAAAAACTCAAGGCAAAAAGTACGTGAATTTAGATTTGTCTACGCCTTTACAACTAATTGGGCGATCGCTAGAATTTCAGAGGATTGTAGAAGTATTAGCCCAAGATGGAGACTTGCTAATTACTGGGGTTCCTGGTAGTGGAAGGCGAACTCTGGTACGAACAGCAGCCCAAGAAGTTGGGGCGATAGTTTTGGAGATAGACTGCATCCGCGCTACTGATGGGGATAGATTTATCCAACTGCTGGCGGAAGCGATTAGTCAAAACTGGCAAGCAACAGCAATTCAAGACTGGGTAAACAACTTTGGCAATGAGTTTTTCATCTATCATCCAGAAAGGAAGCTCAAGCTATTGCGTTCTTTAAACCAAAAGCAACAATGGCAAGCATTTGAAATTTTGCTCAATTTGCTGCAAATCATGGCTGTGAATTTAAATCAGCGTGTGGTGTTGATTTTGCAGAGTTTTCCCCATATTCGTTCTTGGGATCGGAATGGTTTGTGGGAGGGTACATTTAGGAGAGAAATTAATGTGCATACTCATGTCAGCTATGTTTTAGTAGCAACCATCGCTGAGAGTAGCCATCATACAGATGAGACCAACTATCCTTTAGAAACTATCCAGTTAGCACCTTTACCTAGAGAAGTTTTAGCATTATGGGCGCGAGAAACATTACATACACAAGGACTGAAATTTGATTCTCGTTCTCAGGCACTGCAATTATTTTTAGATGCTGTACAAGGACATATTGGTGATGCAATGGCGATCATTCGTCGCTTACAAACTTTTTCTGGTAATGATGCTTTAATTAGTGAATTTGCTGTGCAGCAAGCAATAGAAGGTTTACTGAAAGATTTATCTTTAACTTTTGAATCTTTAGTGATGTTATTGCCAGCAAATCAGTTACATCTTTTAGAATCTTTGGCTTTAGATCCTACAGATAAGCCACAAAGTAAAGAATACATTCAAAAACATGGTCTGTCTAGAGGTGGTAGTCTGCAAGGTTCCCTAATTGGATTGCAGCACAAAGGTTTAATTTATAATGCTGAACATGGTTATAGACTAGCGTTACCTTTATTAGCTTTATGGTTGCGACATAAATTAAGTTAGAGATGTATACAGCGTTTCTCAGCTAGTAGTAGCGTGACAGGACTAAAATAGTGCATTAGTAAAAAGTGGAAAACATTGATTTATCTCAATTGAATCCAAAATATATTGCAACATTTAAGGCTAGACAGTCCACTAGTTTATACCAATTCGCAATTCGCAATTCGCAATGACGCGACGCTCATTCCTCGCTAACGCAATTAAGAAATCTAGCTCCAGTAGACTTTCCTAATTTCTATCTGTCGCATTCTTTTCTTAAATTGGTGTTATGTAGGCTTTGAGTCATAAAGTTATGTCAAAGTGCTGAGTCACAAGACAAAATTTCATACTTCAGACTTGATAAAGTTTTTCCCAGTCAGGAATAGCCTCACGTTGAGCAATTAATAATTGTTGAATACCTTTTTCGGCAAAATCTAACAACTGATTTAACTGAGTGCGAGTAAAACTACCTTCTTCTGCTGTTCCTTGAACTTCAATAATTCCCAGGCGATTATCCATAACAACGTTGAAATCGACTGTAGCGGCCACGTCTTCTGGGTAGTTTAAATCTAGATATGGTTCACCGTCTAATAAGCCTACAGAAACGGCTGCTACTTGTCCAGATAAAGGCGATCGCTCTAACACCCCGCGCTGTAATAATTGCGAAATTGCCTGCGCTAAAGCCACAAAACCACCTGTAATGGCTGTGGTTCTGGTTCCTGCATCGGCTTGCAACACATCAGCATCTACAGTGATGGTACGTTCTCCTAAAGCTTCAAAATCTAAGGTAGCTCTTAAGCTACGTCCGATTAACCGTTGAATTTCTTGCGTCCTTCCCGACAATTTCAACAATTCCCTTTCCTGGCGTTGCTGGGTGGCGGCGGGTAACATTCGGTACTCAGCCGTTAACCAACCTTTGCCACTTCCCGTTAAAAATCTCGGTACTCCCTCAGTCACGCTGACATTACAAAGTACCTGAGTATCGCCGCATCTAGCTAACACTGAACCAGGCGCAAAGCGAGTAAAGCCAGACTGAAAGCTTACAGGACGGAGTTCGTAAGGTTGTCTGCCATCGGGACGCTGCCATGCCATTGAATTTGCCTCAAGATTTTCCTATTAGAATACTGTGGGAAGTGTGAAGTCTGAAATTTGCAATCTGAAATTTTATCTTTTGACTCAAAATGCACACTGAGCGAAGTCGAAGTGTACGACACTCAGCACTCAGCACTCAACAGCAAATTCAAAATATTCTGTTCGACCATATCGGGTGGTTGATCACCGTTGATGGTTAACAGGCGGCGGCGACGGTCGTAATATTCTAAAATGGGGATAGTGCGATCGTAAAAGAGTTCTACACGACGTTGGACGATTTCTGGTTGGTCATCTGGGAGGGAACGCCCCAAGGAACGGCTAACCATGACGGCTTGTGGGACTTGTAAATAAATTGCCCAGTCGAGTTTCTGTCCTAGAGTATCCAATAAAAAATCTAGTTCTTCCGATTGAAAGGCAGTGCGGGGATAACCTTCTAATATCCAACCACAACCAACATCAGGCTTGGTCAGGCGCAGGCGCATTAATTCAATCATCATTTCATCGGGAACTAACTCGCCTCTGGCTACGTAGGGTTGTGCATGGCGACCAAGTTCGCTATAGTTAGCGATCGCTTCCCGTAAAATTTCACCCGTAGAAATCTGAGGTATATCAAAGTGTCTGCCCAGCCTTTGCGCTTGAGTGCTTTTACCTGATCCTGAACCTCCCAGAATCACTAATTTCACTTGATTTCACTCCTCATCTGGTAAAATTCACAACATTCTACTCTGTTTTTTCCAAATTCAGAGTTCTGATGAGACTCGGCTAATTTCATTCATGGCTCCAAATTTTGCGATCGTGTTGCGACTAGTTTCATCCAAAAAACAAAAATGTCAATAAGTAGTAGTACAACAAAATTAAATTCATTATTGGAGGTAAGGAACAGGGAAGAGGGAAAGAAAGTGTGTGATGAACGCTGGGTGAGTACTTATCTCATACCAATGTTGGATTTTGGATGACTTTTCCGTTCCAGCTTTACCCATTCCCTACTCTCTACTCCCTATTCCCCTTTCCTCAGAACACCCTTGTCAAAATCAGGTTAATCATATAAATAGATTTGAACCACTCTCAACAGAACATATTTATTTTTTTGTAATTTTCTAAATTTTCCTTATGGTTGCCCAGTTAGAATCTTTCAGCACCAATTCGACCATTTCCTTACCAAATCCAGTAGAAGGGCTTGTGCAGGTTTTCACCAGTTCTCACCGTAACTTTTTCACTACTGTTATGGCGCAAGCCTTGAGAATTGCTGGTCAAGGCACATCTGTATTAGTAGTACAGTTTCTTAAAGGCGGTATCGGTCAAGGACAGGACAAACCAATTCAGTTAGGACAGCATCTCGACTGGATACGCTGTGACTTACCTCGCTGTATCGATACACCACAACTAGACGAAGCCGAAAACCAAGCTTTACAAAAATTATGGCAACATACTCAAAATGTCGTCTACGAAGGTAAATATTCCCTGGTAGTTTTAGATGAGTTAAGTTTAGCCATCAACTTTGGCTTGATTCCTGAAGCCGATGTTTTAGAGTTTCTGGCAAAACGTCCGCCCCACATCGATATCATTCTCACAGGCCCAGAAATGCCCAAATCCTTGTTAGATGTCGCCGACCAAATCACCGAGATTCGCCGGAGCGATCGCCCCTAAACAAAATACTCCGTTCACGATATTCTAGTAGTTCGGTTGGAATTACCTGTGAACTTGTGATTAAGAACGATAAATGGATTACCGAAATGGCTCAACAAGGGATGATTTCACCCTTTGAGCCAAGCTTAATCCGAAAAGTGCAGAAAGAAACATCTGTAGATGCTCAACCCGTTATCAGCTACGGTCTTTCTTCTTATGGCTACGATATTCGCCTCTCTCCGGCTGAGTTTCGGATTTTTCGCCACATACCGGGAACTGTGGTTGACCCCAAAAACTTTAATCCGCACAATCTAGAGTCAACACCACTGCATACAGATGTCAATGGCAGTTATTTTATTTTGCCTGCTCACAGCTATGGGCTGGGCGTTGCTTTAGAACGACTAGAGGTTCCAGATAATATTACAGTAGTTTGTATAGGTAAAAGCACGTATGCAAGGTGCTTTAGAGGTGATACTCGTGTAGCTCTAGTGGATGGCACATCCCCAACGCTAGAAGAAATGGCTGAACGCTCTGAAAATGGAGAAAAATTTTGGGGCTATAGTATTGGTCAACACGGAAGAATAATAGTCACTTTACTAGAAAATCCCAGATATATTGGGCGAGATTCTTTATTGGAAGTAACTTTAGACAATAACGAATCAATATTTTGTACACCAGATCATCTTTTTATGACTAGAGATGGTCGAATGGTTGAGGCTCATACTCTCAAACCACAAGATTCTTTAATGCCTCTTTACCGTCAGGTTGCTCGTGGTTATGAGATGGTGTATCAACCGCTTAACGGTCATCTTTATCCGACTCATCGATTGAGTGATGAGTGGAATTTATATTACGGAATTTACGAGAATACGCCTAACACTCACCGCCATCATGTTGATTTTAATCGTTTAAATAATAATCCTTGGAATATTGTGAGAATGGATGCCTCGGCACACATTCGATTACACAATCAGGAAAACTATGGCGATGAATTTGACCCTGATGAACATGGAGAATCTATCAGAGAAGCTTTTACCAGACTCAAACAAAATGCTGATTGGAATGCAATGTTTTCTCAACAGCAAAAAGAAAAAGCTTTCAATTTCTGGCATGATGCCAAATATGAAGAAATCCGCCAAAGAGTAATTGAAGGGAGAAGAAATTGTTCTGATGATACTCGGCAAGCACATCGTGATGCGATGATTGAGTATTACAAAAATCCCACAGCTAGAGCTTTAACAGGAGAACTGAGTAAACAAGCTTGGGCAAAAGATGACGGTACAAGACGTTATCAGCAATCCCAATTGATGAAACAACTAGCAGATGCTTCCAAGACTCGTCATGAAATTACTGCTGATGTTGTGCGTTCGGCGCTAGATCAAACAGGTTCTATTCGTGGTGCGGCTCGATTACTTAATTGCGATCGCTCTGTATTTAGGAGATTTCCAGAGGTTATACAATCGTTTAGAGGTTTATCACAAACTCATTCTGTCAAAAACCACAAAGTTACCTCTGTAAAAGAAGTACCTGGTATTCACGATGTTTATTGTTTAACAGTACCAGAAGCAGGTAATTTTGCCTTAGAAGCAGGAGTTTTCGTGCATAATTGCGGCATAATCGCCAACCTAACTCCTGCGGAAGCGGCGTGGCGCGGTCATTTAACCTTAGAATTTTCCAATTCTTCTAGTGCTGACTGTCGTATATATGCTAATGAAGGTGTAGTACAATTGCTCTTTTTAGAAGGAGAACCCTGTGCCATTAGTTACGAAGCAAGGCAGGGTAAATATCAGGATCAGTTAGAAATTGTCACCATAGCTCGCGTCTAGTTTAAATTCACAACCACAGGTTACGGTTAATTTTACCTGTGGTTTTTATGTTTGTTGTGTGCGTAGATGCAAAGCGGCTTGTCACCAGATATCGCATCATTAATAGACCTCTTGCATAAATATTTTTTTGTCTCGCGCATAGACGCGATAGCGGCTTCCCGCAGGGTAGGCGCAAAAGCGCAAAGAAAAGCTCGCAAATAATAACTTTTACAAAAAGTTTAATCTTAAATATATTGCCTCATCCAAAATCTAGGATATAACTATCAATAATAATTTTTGATAGATACTAGATTAGGAGTTAAATATAAAATGGGCGCAGAACCTTGGCACTATTTTGTGCCTTACGAAGAAAATGTAAATTTTACATTACAAAATTTGCGTCAGCAAGAATTTAAAGCTGGAAACTACTATGGTAGTGAATTTAATCCAAAGAGTATAGATGAAGCCGTTGCTAATGTAGAACCTGATGGAACAGCTTCTATTTTAGATATGTTTGCGGTTACAGATCATCCTGAAACATTTGCTGTTTGTCCAGTCTCTACCGATGATTTAATCAGATGGTTTGGCACTGATAAACCAACGCTTCAAATGGTGCAATCAATTCTTGTAGAAGAAGAACAGCCAGATGCTTGTGAAGAGTTTTGGGATAGTATTGGACGAGGTGAAGGGAGATACATAATCATTTACGATGAAGACGAACCATTTGAAATCTTCTTCGCAGGTTATTCTTTTGACTAGCTTATAATCTTGTACTAAGAAATCTTTGCGTCTTTGCGCCTACTTTTCTCGTGAAAGAGACGCTACGCGAACTAACATTCCCACATCACCGTTGATGTAGTAATCAAAGCTTCCTTTTAATTTTTCATTTACATTAACAGGATATTCAATATTTAATTGAGCATGAGTTTCGGCACAAATTTCTAATAGTGTGGGTGCAATTAATACTTCTCGTCTTGCTGTTTCACTAATTGGGTTGACGTAGGTTAAATTACGTTGCAAATAACGACTCAAAAATTCTAAACAATTGAGTTTCTCTTCATATCTTGGTAAGTCTAGCCGCTTGCGTTCGTATTTAAGATCAAATTCTGCAAGAATATCGGCTGGCGCGTAAGGTAATTCAAAATATTTGCTAAATGTATCATCTATACAAGATTGAAGAATTGGCGGGCGAGTCACACAGCATTTTTCGGTTGAGTGTAGTACAAGTTGATAGGGGATAGGGACTGTTTTCAAACTCTGTGATCCCCCCAACCCCCCTAAAAAGGGGGGCTAAGAAACTCTTAAAGTCCCCCTTTTTAAGGGGAGCCACTGCGTTGCGGAGGTTCCCTCCGTTGTAGCAAGTGGCGTGGATTTAGGGGGATCTAAAAAGTTATACCAAATTGAAGAATGATTGCGACAAATGAATTGCCCAAAAGCTTACCAGTAAAGCCTGTCTCAATGCAAAATCTAAAATCTAAAATCCAAAATGGTATTAGGAGGCAAAATTAATAGTTTGAAAACACGCCCTAGAGGCTAGGCATTAGAGACTAGATGAATGTATCTCATTGGAATGAAAAACGCTGTATTAATTTTGTTATTACTCTAGGAAACCAAAACATCCTGTAATTTCGCCACCATTTCCGCCCGTGCTGATACTTCTAGCTTGCGAAACATCCGCTTTAGAGCTTGCTTAACTGAGTTTTGCGTAATCCAGAGTTTTTCACCAATTTCGGCGTTAGTTAAACCTTGGGCTACCAATTCCGCGATTTCTAACTCGCGTGGTGTTAGGCGGCTAACTAAAGGCGAAGTTGTGGGTTTTGCCCTTAAAGTGGCGAGTTTAGCAGACAAATGCAAGCATACAGCACTCAAATCAGCTAAATCGTTGCCATCAAAGGCAGGCTTGCCGCGATCGCGTGCTAAGTGTAAAGTACCAACTAACTGACCATCGCAAACAATTGGCCCTGTCATGACGTGTTCGTGGTCAGAACGAGAGCAAAAATTTTTCCAGTCTCCAGGAGACAATAATAATTGCTCATGGGCGGGAGCGTGACGCTCAACAACATAGCGTCCAACAGGGTTCCCCTCTAAACATACTGAGGGAATAGCGGGAATATCAATTTCGGTTGGTGCTGTTTCATCTAAAAGATAAATACCCCAATGCTGCACGCCAAAATGGTCGCTAATTTTATCCTTGAGAGCCAGATGTAATTCTTGCTCATTACGGACACTAGCGATCGCACCAAATACAGCATGAAGAGAATTAGCCATAAGTGTACCCGATTGGGGACTATGCTCTGCTCGACAATTACATCTATGCTAATACCAGCAAGAATAAAACGCTATTATCACTGGATACGCTAGGAGAAGCACATGACAGTTACCAAACTCTCTGCTCAGGAACTTTTCCGGGCTGCTTATGAAAACCGTTACACATGGGATAATAATTTCCCCGGTTATACCGCAGATGTTACCTATAAGTATGACGATAAAGTTATTACAGGTAAAGTCATCATCAATGCTGAACTCAAAGCAGAAGTTCTGGGAGTAGAAGACGAAGCCGTTAAAAAAGCTATCCACGGTCAAGCTTGGGAAATTGCCATTCACCGTGTCCGTCGCAGTTTTGAACAAACCCACGGCGAAAATACTTTTAGCTATGGTGACACCGACTTAAGCGATGCAGTCGAAATCATTCTTGGTGGTAAAGGTACTGGCGATAAATATAAAGTCCGCAATAACGAAGTTAGCTTAGTTCATCGTCACATTCATGGCGTAGTCGTGACTATCAACACTTTCAGCAGTCATGACACTGGCGAAGGCTACTTATCCCACACTTATGACTCTGTTTACCATGACCCCAATACTGGCGAACAGAAGGGTGGTAGAAGCGAATTTACCGATGAATATGAAAAAGTAGGTAAATACTTTATTCTCAACCGTCGAGAAATTCGCACCGAAACCAATGGACATCTGAATATTCAAGAATTTATTTTCTCGAATATTCAATTGTTGGAACCTGCGGCTTAAGCTATCTAAGTAACCACGCAAAATTAATTACAGTCATTGCGAGCGAAGCGAAGCAATCCCAGCCCTTGCGATTGCTTCATTTCGCTTCGCTCCATTCGCAATGACTTTGTGTAATTAATTATGTTTAACTACTTATCTAGGCTTATGTACCAAGGTTGGGTGTGAGTGTGTAAGGGTCTTGGATACACCCCTAAACCCCCACACCCTCCTATAGACCCTTGATTTTTTCTCATTGCGTCAGTCATATTAAAACTAAAAGCGATCGCCCTAACATCGTACAGGCGATCGCTTTTAATCTTTGGGTCAAGTGATGCAGTGGATTGCTTGCAGGATTCACCATTTCCGCATTTTCGTTATGTCTTAGCACTGATGCAAAGCCGATCCCAATCCAAAATCTAAAAAGAGATTACCCCAAGGAGGGTAGATGCAATCACACCATTTGTGCTGTACTTTCAATAACTATTAACCAGTAATAATTCCTGAAGTCACTGACTCTTGGGATGACTGATTGTTCAATGGGGTGCGCTGTTGCTGAGATTGGCGCATTTTATCAGGATTTAGCTGCTTTTTTATTTAACTGTTGAAAAGCAGCTGTGCTGAACTGAAAAAGTGCTGAGTACTAAGTGCTAAATGCTGAGTAAAAATACTGCTCTTTTGTCTCCAGCCTCTAGTACTTAGTCTCTAGTCTCTCTTTCATGAGTACTAGCTGATATACCAGCTTTCAGCTATCAGCAGTCAGGTTAAACAGTCAAAAGCTGACGGCTGAATGCTGAAAGCCTTTTAAGCCATTTGGTTTTCAATCGCCCACCGCGCTAATTCAGTGCGGTTATGGAGATTGGTTTTGCCCAACATATTGGACACATGGCTTTCAACGGTACGCTGACTAACGTTTAATTCTTCAGCAATTTCTCGGTTCGCTAAACCCCTGGCTACAAACTGTACTACTTTCAGTTCGGTTGGAGTTAGCTGCACATCAAAAGGAACTTGAATACGAGAACCGTTTTCCCCGCCTTTGGCTTGGTGTTCCTTCCAACGGATAGTTTGTTTCAGCGAAGATTCTACTTGTGCTACGAGTTCTTCTGGCTCAAAAGGCTTGACCATATATACGTCAGCGCCTTTATTTAAACCTTTAACTCGGTCTGCACTTTGTCCCTTGGCTGATAGGAATAAAACAGGAATCCAACTAGTACGTTCGTTTTGCCGGACTTGTTCCACAAAAGTGTAACCGTCCATTTCCGGCATCATTACGTCACAGATGATCATATCTGGAACATCATGCTCTAGAATTTCCAGAGCTTCGCGTCCATTTTCAGCAGTGACGACTTCATATCCTCTAAATTCCAAGTAATCCTTTACCAGCAAGATGAGGTTAGGGTCGTCATCAATTAGTAGAAGGCGTTTGTGATCTTTCATGCTGGGCTCTTTCATAGCAGTGGCACTTGTCGCGCTTCGATCCATCAAGGTCTTGAATGGTTATCCTTAATAATGGTGGATTTATCGAGATGTTGTCTTTTTTCCCACTTAACTTGCCTTTGCGTCCTCGAAGTCTCAAAAGCGGTTCTCACCTTATTTAAGACCACTAACTCATTGGCAAAAGTCCGGTAAGGATACGTAGAGCAGTAGTAATTATAATGCGCTATTATATATCGCTTTGAAAGGTACGGGTGAAAAAACACTGATTGAATAATAATCATCTGCCATTCACTAGTAAGTATTGGCTTGTGATGACCCCAGCTTTATAACAACCTGCACTTTCATCAGCGTACTGCTTTACTATATCCTGCGGATGTGAAGCCTTATCAGATGTTAACAAGCAAGTAGGGGAATTTCCGGCAAAGATGGGTTAAAAATGCAAATCTTCTACCACCATTATGCCGATCAAGTATGTTTGGATGATCCTCTCAGTAACTTGCAAATTTGCTTGGCGATACCAGACACCACCATCCGAGCAGAAAACCATTATCTGTCTAGAACAACAAAGTGGCAAGCAATTGTCTTGAATTGTCAAGATGCAGAGGGGTAAACTTTTATCGCTTTTCACCAAGTTTGAGTTCTTGATTAGCTGATTTAAGCCTTCCCAGAACTACCAAATAACTTGCTGTTAACCAGAGTTAGCAACTGTGTGGTCAGCACACATAAAAATATGTCGCTGATTTTTGGCAATTCCTAAAATTTTTACACAATTACTTAAGGTTTTCTTGTGGTCTACATATTTAATGGTTTGGTCGATGTGATAGTTGTTGAATCTTGGTATTGTTACTCATTTGTAGCTCCCTGTTTACTGTTCTATAACAATTTCCAAGCTTTGCAAATAAAGTTGACCATATAAAAATATTCGTAACTTACGGATGGAAATCAGAAAATTAAACCTAATTAGGTACTAATACTTAAGTGAACTTCCGATTACTGAGGGTTAGGGAGTGGGGAAAGGAGGGGTTTAGGGGTGTAAGGGTGTGGGGAAAAGAAGGGCAGAGGGGCAGGGGTGCAGAGGAGATGGGGAGTAGTGTGCAGTGAAACAAAGAGAAATTTTTATAGAAAGTTTTCTCCTCCGCCCCTCCGCTCCCTTGCTCCCCTGCTTTCTTCCAAGAGTTCGGAAACCCGTACATCACAAAATGTTGCCATTGCAGGCTTTTCTTCGGTAAATTAGCACTCAGGAGTTGAGAGTGCTAACTCTGGAGAAATTTGTATGGCAGCTGTATCTTTAAGCGTATCTACAGTTAAACCTTTAGGCGATCGCGTTTTTGTCAAAGTAAGCGCATCAGAAGAAAAGACCGCTGGTGGTCTTTACTTACCCGACACCGCCAAAGAAAAACCCCAAGTAGGGGAAGTTGTTGCTCTTGGAGCTGGCAAACGTAACGATGACGGTAGCCGTCAAGAGTTAGAAGTCAAAGTTGGAGACAAAGTGTTGTACTCCAAATATGCTGGCACAGATGTGAAACTCGGCACGGAAGAGTATGTACTGCTCTCTGAAAAAGACATTCTAGCAATCGTTTCCTAGTCAAAAGTCAAAAGTCACAAGTCAAAAGTCCCTGGACAAATGACAAATGACAAACAACCACTGACAAAAAATAACTGACACAGGAAGATTAACAACTATGGCAAAGCGCATTATTTACAACGAAAACGCACGTCGCGCCCTAGAACGAGGCATTGACATCTTAGCTGAGGCTGTAGCTGTGACCCTCGGCCCCAAAGGTCGTAACGTAGTTCTAGAGAAGAAATTTGGCGCACCACAAATCGTCAACGACGGTGTGACCATCGCAAAAGAAATCGAATTAGAAGATCATATTGAAAACACTGGCGTTTCTTTGATTCGTCAAGCGGCTTCTAAAACCAACGACGCTGCGGGTGATGGTACCACAACCGCAACCGTATTGGCTCATGCGATCGTGAAAGAAGGCTTGCGGAACGTAGCAGCTGGCGCTAACGCCATCCTGTTGAAGCGCGGTATTGATAAAGCTACCACCTTCTTGGTAGAAAAAATTGCCGAACACGCTCGTCCTGTAGAAGATTCCAAAGCTATTGCTCAAGTTGGTTCTATCTCTGCCGGTAACGACGATGAAGTCGGTCAGATGATTGCCCAAGCAATGGATAAGGTGGGTAAAGAAGGTGTAATTTCCTTGGAAGAAGGAAAATCCATGACCACCGAATTGGAAATCACCGAAGGGATGCGCTTTGACAAAGGCTATATCTCTCCTTACTTCGCAACTGATCCTGAGCGGATGGAAGCAGTATTTGATGATCCTTACTTACTGCTGACCGATAAGAAAATCGCTTTAGTACAAGATTTAGTACCTGTTCTTGAGCAAGTTGCACGTCAAGGCAAGCCCTTGGTAATTATTGCTGAAGATATTGAAAAAGAAGCTTTAGCAACCTTAGTTGTTAACCGCCTGCGTGGTGTGCTGAACGTAGCTGCTGTAAAAGCACCTGGATTTGGCGATCGCCGCAAAGCTATGCTAGAAGACATCGCTATCCTCACCGGTGGTCAACTCATCACCGAAGATGCAGGTCTGAAGCTAGAAAACACCAAGCTTGATGGTTTAGGCAAAGCTCGCCGCATCACCATCACCAAAGACAACACCACAATTGTTGCTGAAGGTAACGAAGCTGGCGTTAAAGCTCGCATCGAACAAATTCGCCGTCAAATGGAAGAAACCGAATCTTCCTACGACAAAGAAAAATTACAAGAACGTCTGGCTAAATTGGCTGGCGGTGTAGCTGTAGTCAAAGTTGGTGCAGCCACCGAAACCGAAATGAAAGACAAGAAACTCCGCCTCGAAGACGCTATCAACGCTACCAAAGCTGCGGTAGAAGAAGGTATCGTTCCTGGTGGTGGTACAACTCTGGCTCACCTCGCTCCTCAACTCGAAGAGTGGGCTAAAGCTAATCTCAAAGATGAAGAGTTGACTGGCGCTTTGATTGTCTCTCGCGCATTACCAGCACCTCTGAAGAGAATTGCTGAAAACGCAGGTCAAAATGGCGCTGTCATTGCTGAACGTGTTAAAGAACAAGAGTTTAATGTTGGTTTCAACGCTGCTACCAACGAATTTGTTGATATGTTGGCAGCTGGTATCGTTGACCCCGCTAAAGTAACTCGTTCTGCACTGCAAAACGCTGCTTCTATCGCGGGTATGGTGTTGACAACCGAATGTATCGTTGTTGACAAACCAGAACCCAAAGATGCTGCTCCTGCTGCTGGCGCTGGTATGGGCGGCGGCGACTTCGATTACTAATACTCTGTAGTCAAATAAATTAAAAACAGCTGCTTCTCTCGTGGGGGCGGCTGTTTTTTTGTCCTAGCACTTGTTCCAATGATGTTTCACGCAGAGGAGCCACTGCGTGAAACATCATTGGCGTGCGCGGAGGCGCAGAGAGTTGTTAGAGATTTTCAGGACTTATGCACCAAAATTGTCTGTAGGGATTGGGCGTGGGGGTGTAAGGGTATGGGGCGTAAGGGTTTTGAATACTTACACCCTCATACCCCTGCACCCTGTTCTAAAACCCTATTTTTTCGTTTTTTGCGTAAGTCCTAATTTTGTTCAATTAAGTATAAATCCTCCAACCCCCTGCTCACTGAGCGCAGTCGTTCGCGTTAGCGTCTCCGCAGTCGAAGTTTGGTCACTGAGCGCAGTCGTTCGCGTTAGCGTCTCCGCAGTCGAAGTTTGGTCACTGAGCGCAGTCGAAGTGATGTTTACGGTGTTCCCACCGCGCCAGAGTAAATTAACCCCCGTTGCACATCCAAGGTTAAAATCGCCCCATCACGAATGACTTGGGTGGCTTTCTTGACACCAACAATCACAGGTACACCCAGGCGTAAGCCAATCACGGCGGCGTGACAAGTCAAGCTTTCTTCCTCAGTGATAATACCAGAGGCTTTGCGGATGGCATCGACAAAATCAGCACCAGTGCGGGGCGCGACTAAGATATCGCCGGGGTTAAAGTTGCTGACATCCATTCCTGTTTGAGCAACTCTGGCGCGACCACTGACGGAACCTTGGCCCAGTCCAATTCCTTGACCTAATATAGCTGTAACTACTTCAACTTTAATTAAGTCTGTGGAACCAGAAACGCCTTGCAGTGTACCAGCAGTCATCACGACCAAATCGCCTTCAAACAGTAATTTATGTTCTTGAGCGACGTTGATGGCTGCTTGGAAGGTTTGACCAGTGGAAGGTAGTCCCAATACTAGTAGTGGTTTTACACCCCAAACTAGTTGTAATTGTCGCGCTACGTTGACATGGGGTGTCACCGCCAAAATAGGGGTATGGGGACGGAATTTAGACACGTTACGCGCCGTCGCCCCAGTTTGGGTTAAGGTCATGATTGCGGCTGCGCCAAGGTTTTCAGCAATTTGACCGACAGCTTGGCTAATAGCGTTGGGAATGGAACGTCTACTATCTCGGAGTTGGCGTGTGGCTGAGTTCCGTTCTTCTTGTTCGATCCGTTCAGCAATCCGCGCCATTGTAGCGACTGCTTCCACCGGGTAGCTACCAACGGCAGTTTCGTTGGAAAGCATGACTGCATCAGTACCATCTAAAATGGCGTTGGCTACGTCTGATACTTCCGCGCGGGTGGGGCGGGGATTGCTCACCATGCTATCTAACATTTGGGTAGCGGTGATAATCGGAATCCCCAAGCGGTTGGCTGTGGAAATTAACCGTTTTTGTAATACAGGGACATCTTCGGCTGGTAGTTCAACCCCTAAGTCTCCTCTAGCAACCATTACGCCATCACACAAAGCTAGAACAGCTTCCATTTGTTCAATAGCTTCATGCTTTTCAATTTTGGCAATGACTGGTACTTGCTTGCCTGTGCTAGAAATCAATTCTTTGATTTCGATCACATCTTGGGGGTTGCGGACAAAGGAAAGTGCTACCCAGTCTACGCCTTGGTCGAGACCAAACATCAAGTCCTCGCGGTCTTTGTCGGTCATGGCTTTAATGGACAGGTAAACCCCAGGAAAGTTTACACCTTTGTTGTTAGATAATTTGCCACCGACTGTTACACGGCAATGCAAATCACCTTTTTCCCGATTGGTTTCTTCCACCACCATCTCGACTCGTCCATCATCGAGGAGAATTTTCGCGCCGGTTGGGACTTCTTCTGCCAAATATTCGTAAGTTACACAGCTAATTTCTTGTGTACCTACAACTTGGCGATTAGTTAAGATGAAGCGATCGCCTTTTGCTAAAACTATAGACCCATCTTCAAACCGCCCTAAACGAATTTTTGGCCCTTGCAAGTCTTGCAAAATTGCCACTGGCTGATTAAGTTCAAAAGCAGTTTGCCTAATTAAGCGAATATTGCGCTGGTGATCAGCATGAGTACCATGAGAAAAGTTAAGGCGCAGCGTGGTTGCTCCTGCTTCGATAATCGCTTTGAGCATTTCTGGGCTGCTGGTAGCGGGGCCAATTGTAGCGACAATTTTTGTCCGACGTAGAGAATCTCTTAATTGCATAGGGGCTGATTTTAGGGAGCTTATTAAGCAGTCATAGTAAGTTAAGGGAGATGCTGTGTTCAGTTACTGCCACATCAATTTAAGCAGTTAGCGTGGGGCAGATAAAAGGTAGATTTGGGGAAAGATTGTGAATTTAAATCGCTGGATTTCCCTTGGATTATTCCTAGGAACTAGGGAACAGAATAGTTATCGTACACTAAACTTGATGCCCTCTCTCCCCAGGAATATATTTTCTCTCTACTCTTGAATAACTGAGGGACACACCCTAATCATCAGCAAATACTTGGGTTTCGTTTGGAATCATAGCGTTATTCATCTGCTGTGAAGCAGATGTTTAGATAAAAAAATGCTATACAAAACTTCATTAAACTTTATTTTTTACTAATATTGATCGTATATTCGTAATGTTTGAGCAGGTAAGGAGTAAAGAATGCTGGCGTTGGAGGCAGAACAGAAAGTATTGAAAATCCCACCCAAGGAATTCTTAGAGCCTCCTGGTAATTTCAGCCCGACAATGTTAATTTTTTTGTCTGCTGTCACAATGCTGGTGCTATCAAATTTTGGCTACTGGTTGTGGGAATGGCCGCACTGGTTATGCTTTTCGATTAATACCCTAGCTTTGCATGGCTCTGGGACAGTAATTCACGATGCTTGTCACCAGTCTGCACATCGTAACCGGATTATTAACGCGATGCTGGGTCATGGTAGTGCTTTAATATTGGCTTTTGCGTTTCCTGTGTTTACGCGCGTACATTTGCAACATCATGGTAATGTCAATCATCCCGAAGATGACCCGGATCATTATGTCTCTACAGGGGGGCCTTTGTGGTTGATTGCAGTGCGGTTTTTATACCATGAGGTGTTTTTCTTTAAAAGAAAACTGTGGCGGAAATATGAATTGTTAGAGTGGTTTATCAGCCGCTTGATTGTTGTGAGTATTGTCTATATTTCCGTTCAGTATGGATTTTTAGGTTATATTCTCAATTTTTGGTTTATTCCCGCCTTTATAGTTGGCATAGCATTGGGATTATTTTTTGATTATCTGCCACATCGGCCATTTGTAGAGCGCGATCGCTGGAAAAATGCCCGCGTCTATCCCAATCCCATTCTCAACCTCTTGATTATGGGACAAAATTATCACCTAGTGCATCATCTTTGGCCTTCAATTCCCTGGTACAATTATCAACCAGCATATTATGTGATGAAGCCACTGTTAGATGCAAAAGGCTGTTATCAAACTTCGGGATTATTACAAAAAAAAGATTTTTTTGAATTTGTTTACGACATTTTTTTAGGAATCCGCTTTCATCATCACAAGCCAACTGATAACTAAAAGTTGGGAATTTGCTCTAATTAAGTCGGTGGGAAAAAACAAAACTATATTAAGAAAAACCCTCCTGTCTCCTGCCTTTTCCCAACTATAAATATTTACGTAGCTCTACTTCAGTTAGGAATTCAGGATTTCAATTGCTGGCTGTGATGTATGTAAAGTCTGGGGTAAACTCCAGTCGGGACGTAAATTAGAAGCGTGACGTAAATAAATGTGGTGAATTGGAGCAGAGACTGGCAAATAAGCATGAATTAAGAAGCGGACGCAACGTTGTAAACTACCTTCAACGTACATTTGCTGCACATCTAACATTGCAACATTATCCCAACCAGAGCGTGTGCGGGCGATCGCGGCGGGGAAAATCGCATCTAAATCGCGTGTGACGGAAAAAGTCACGCTAATCATGTCCTGTGGTTGAATTTTATTGCGTTGTTCTAGTTCATCTAGCAGTTCTGTAACTGCTTCTCGCATAGCTTCAATTGTATTTTCTGAAACAGTTGTTGCTCCACGAATTGCTCGCATTTGCCATTCCACGCCAAAAATCCTCCTTAATTTATTTGTCCTTTGTCCTTTGTTATTAGTCATTTGTCCTTTACTAATGACTAATGACCAATAACCAATGACATTTATGGTCTATATAACCACAATGGCAGACCACTAGTAGAAATTTCAAATTCTAGCCAGTCAGCACCAGCACTCAATCTTGATGAAACCTGACGACTCCCCGGTAGAATCCGACTTAACAAAGGTTTGGGTTCTTCGAGGGTAAAGTATGGGGTTTTTTCGGGGTCAAGACCGACTAGTTCTGCCGTCCACCGACGCGCATCTTCTTCTGTTCCTAGGCGGTCTACAACACCCAATTCTAAAGCTTGCTGCCCGGTAAAAATCCGGCCATCGGCGAAACTTCTCACAGTTTCTACGGCTAAAGAACGACCCTCGGCGACAGTTTGGACAAACTGCTGATAACTGGTGTCAATCAATTCTTGCAGAATGTGTTGTTCTGGTTCTGTTAATTCCCGATCAAATGCCAAAATGTCTTTGTAAGGCCCTGACTTAATGACTTTGAAAGAAACACCGATTTTGTCAAGCAAGCGTTCTAAGTTATTACCACGCAGAATTACACCAATGCTACCGGTGATGGTTCCGGGGTTAGCCATGATGTGTTCGGCTCCCATACCGATGTAAACTCCACCGGAGGCGGAAATATTACCAAAACTAGCAACAATTTTGATTTTTTCGCGCAGTCGCTTCAGGGCGCTGTATATTTCTTGGGAATCGCCTACTGTTCCCCCAGGGCTATCGATGCGTAAAAGCAAAGCTGGAAATTTCTTTTCTTCTACGGTCTTGAGGGCTTCTAATACACGTTTGCGAGTTGCACTTGCGATCGCACCTGTAATTTCAATCCGCGCAATTTGTTTACGAAACTTGGATTTAAACGGCCAAACCATGAGCAGTCAAAAAACCTCGTATATTATCCCACTATAAAATGCCCAGAGCTTAAAATAAATGGGCATTCCGCTATTCAAGCATAGTTTATCTAGCCCCAAACTTCAGTCTGGGGGCTATGGGCTTTTTTGTGAACAATTTTGCGATCGCAGTTGCTAACTTCTGCCCAACTCCGACTGTGATGATTAATAATTAAGTAATTAATTTTACAAGTTAAATTTATAATTCCTATCCCGAATAGGATGGGCTTTAAAATCTCAAACGCTTATTCTAGTTGATTTTTAAACTTTTTCTATCCGATTCAAACCTGAAGATTTACACAATTTACTTAAGAATCTATGCGAAGAATTTGACAACGATAATACGCATAAGAATCAAATAATGCGCCGACAAAACTCCAGGTTAAACCGATGATTACTAGCCCGCGTAGGGGTGTACCATTACCAAAAATCGCCAGAAAATGTAATATGCTGGCGGCACTAGCTTCTGTGATTGTTTGTAATCCTGGCAAATAACCAATCACAGCTAAAAGTAACAAGATACCGCCTACGAAAAATATTGGTGCAACAAAGCTAAAAATAACCGTCACTAATAAGGAACGCAGAAAGTTCAACAAAAAAGCCATGAAAGACAACCTCCAGGAAGACAACGCACAACAGCCCAATAACTATCTTTCATCTTCTACAATACGTGCGATCGCCCCTTGGAGGCCAATCTGTCAAAAATCTTAAGTTTTCATTAAAAAAACAGACAGTAACAACACAAGCTGCTTCAAAGAAAAATCAACTTGAGCAGCGATAAAATCTTTGCTAATTCAGGGTTTGAGCTTATCTCTACTAAATACCACACATTGTAAACATATATAAGTAGAGCTTTATTTTATGAGAGTAACTTTAAAGTAAGTTAACGTTCACGGAGGGAGTGGGGAGTTTGGGGAGGGTGGGGGGTGTGGGAAGGGTGGGAAGTGTGGGGAGGATGGGGAGTGTGGGAAGTGTGGGGAGTATTAAGAAATTACTATTGACTATTGGCTATAAACTTTCGCTATTCTTAAGGCAATTACCGAGTTAGCTACAGAACATTGAGCCAGATTACATCTAATTCCAGTTTAGCAGCGTGGGGTCAGCGATTGCTGGCAGCGATTTTTCTGGGTGGACAAGTAATAGTTCACCTGCTGCGCGGCAAGATTCATTGGCGTAACACTTTAGAGCAAATGGCAGCCGTAGGGCCAGACTCTTTATTTATTGCTTTGTTAACTGCAATTTTTGTGGGTGCTGTGTTTACCATTCAGGTAGCGCGAGAGTTTATTAACTTTGGTGCGGGTAATCTTGTGGGTGGTGTATTGGCGGTGGCTTTAACCAGAGAACTTTCACCAGTACTCACAGCCGTGATTTTAGCGGGGCGGGTTGGTTCTGCCTTTGCCGCAGAAATCGGTACAATGCGAGTGACAGAACAAATTGATGCGCTGTTGGTGTTAAAAACAGACCCCATCGATTATTTAGTGATTCCGCGCATGATTGCTTGCTGTTTAATGTTGCCAGTTTTAACACTTTTGTCGTTAGTCACCGGGATGTTCGGCGGCTTGATCATTGCCACTCATATATACGGACTGGCTGATACAGTATTTTTAGACTCTGCCCGCAACCTAATAGACACTTGGGATATTGGTAGTGCTTTAGTAAAAGCTGTATGTTTCGGCTTATTAATAGCAGTTGTTGGATGCAGTTGGGGTTTGACAACTACAGGCGGCGCTAAAGGTGTAGGACAATCAACGACGACTGCTGTGGTGACTGCTTTGCTGCTGATATTTGTTAGCAACTTCTTTTTGTCGTGGTTGATGTTTCAAGGTGCGGGTAGTGCGTTTGTGAAGGGGTTTTAAATTAGAGGTGACAGGTTACAGGTGACAGGTTACAGGTTAGAGGTGAGAGGCAAAATTAAGTACTGTAAAAATTATTTTTTCATCTCTAGTCTCTAGCCCCTAATCCTAAAATAAAAAAGATGTCTACTACCGAAACAGGATTTGAAACAGTGACCAGTTCATTTGCGCCTAATTCTACAGCCACAGTGGAACTCAAACCTAGTTACAATATCCCTGTTGTATTGGTGCTGGCAGCGATTCCCATTGTAATTGTGCAACCTTTGGTGGGAGGAGCGATCGCAGTTTTTGGGTTGTTTCTTTTGTTTCAAACTGTAACGTTACGCTTGCAATTTACTGCCACCGACTTAGATATTTACAGAGGTGAAAAGTTAATTCGGCGTTTTCCCTACCGAGAATGGCAAAACTGGCGGATATTCTGGAATGGGTTTCCGGTTCTGTTTTATTTTAAAGAAATTAACAGTATTCACTTTTTACCAATTTTGTTCGACCCCAACACCTTAAAAACCTGTTTGGAAGAACGCTGTCCCCGTATTTAAGTCTGAGTCAATAGTCAATGGTTAACAGTTTTGAATCATACACAAATAACCAATGACTATTGACAAATAACCAAAAAATTTATCCGCGTCTAGGAATTAGATTATTGTTTATGAACCCTGAGTCATCTCCAACTCCAGAACCAATAGATGAGTGGTTAGAGCAAATACAACCAGAAAACCCGACAACAGACAACCCAGACAATTCATCTGTAGAGTCAGTTCTGGAACCAGAAGCAACCGCTTCAGCAGTTGACGCAGAACCCAGCAACACAAGTATAGAATTGGCTAGTTTGACAGATGAACCAGCCCCAGAATTTCCCTTAGCAACTGAGACAACTGTATTAGGGTTAAAAACAGAATCAGTATACGCAGATGCAGAGCAAAGGTTAGCTCAGTTGCAAGAAACTGAAGCTGCACTCAAAGCCGAAATTGCGAGTTTGCAAGTAACTTACAACACGCTGCAAACACAATTAAGTGAAACGCAAACTTCACTAGGGCGCATTGTGCAGGAATCATTAGCACAATTAGAACAACGTAAACAAGCCCTGCAAATTTCTGTAGAACAGTTAGAACGCCGCCAAGAACGCATCCGCAACGAAATGCGAACCACATTTGCTGGTGCATCGCAAGATTTGGCTATTCGTGTGCAAGGTTTTAAAGATTATCTGACTGGTAGCTTACAAGACTTAGCCGTCGCCGCCGAGCAGTTACAACTGGTACCAGAAGTTAGAGAACGGGAAAAGCCAACTGTTAAAGAAGCTAAACCCGCCGAACCAGAAGCAATTACACCCCAATTTGCTCAACAGCAGTTTCAAGAAACGAGTAAGCAAGTCCGCCGCTTGATTGACCAATATCGCAACAAACCGGATTATTATGGCCCGGCTTGGCAATTACGCCGCACCTTTGAACCTGTTCATGCAGAACGAGTCTCGAATTGGTTTTTTGGTCAAGGGGGACGGGGTGCTTTGCGGACGATGGGTAGCCGTTTGCAGAATACTTTGATTGCTTCGGCGATTATTTCGATATTACATAAATTGTATGGCGATCGCGTCCGTACTTTGGTTTTAGCCAACACACCAGAACGCTTGGGTGAATGGCGGCGGGGTTTGCAAGACTGTTTGGGTATCGGTCGCCCAGATTTTGGCCCTGACAGGGGCGTTGTCTTATTTGAAGCAGCAGACGCTTTAGCCCAAAAAGCCGACCGTTTGGTAAAAGCCAATCAATTACCTTTAATTATCATTGATGATTCCGAAGAACAAATCAGTTTAGGTATACTGCAATTTCCTTTGTGGTTAGCCTTTGCGCCTGACCCGAAAACGATGCGAAATTATGATGATGATTTTTAATCAGGCTTAGGTAGAGATAGGAGAAGTCAAAAGTTAAAAGTCAAAAATTATTTTACCTAATTCCGAGAGAAGGCTCCCGCCATAATCTTTGATTTGGCGGCGAGATGAATCGAGTGCTAAAAACGAAACACCCCAAAACTCCCTCAAACCGCAGGTTTGACAAGG